>JANLYU010000079.1:0-4804 GCA_031365785.1 Flavisolibacter sp.
ACGACCATTATCAACATAATTAGCATTCTTTGTTTTATCAGGGTATATATCCAGCAGGTTATTGGAACCTATAGTGAATTGCAGCATCTTACTGAATTCATAACTTATTGAAAGGTCTGTCACCACTTTTTCTGAATAAACCTGTTGTTCTTCCTTGGCATCGGCCAATTCAGTCACTTTACCAAAGTGCACATTTCTCAACCAAATATTCCATTTTGCCAGCCTGTAGCTCAGTGTCAGGTTGACTTTTTCCCTGGGTGCCAATTCTTCCAAAACGATTCGGCTGGATTCACTAAAAAAGATGTCGGCCTTGGATTGAAGTAAGGGAGGTGTATGTACCGCTCCTTCCCTTTTTGTTTTAGAAAATGTTCCTGAAAGATCGGCGTTCAGAAAACCCTTGCCCACGTGCTGCTTATAAGAAAATACTACATCAAGACCTTGTGTGCGCGTATCAATAGCATTGACATAAAAGGTAGCAAATCCGGCATTGGCTTGTTGAAGGATGGTGTAGATTTCCTGGTCAACGGCGCTGCCTGTTGGACTTCCTGAAAAATTATCCGTTACCACCACGCGATTCTTTACAAAAATATTGTAATAGTCGAGGCTCATTTCAAATTTGCCCGCTTTGCCGGTAATTCCACCTGTAAATCCCTTGGATTGTTCAGGTTTTAGCTGAGGTATGCCTAGCAATTTGGCAGCGCGGCTGTCATTGGAAAAAGTTCCCACTTCAGTCAGCACTCCATTCACGATTAAGGTATTGGTGTTCTGGTAATAAATCTGGTGAAGGGAAGGCGCCCTGAAACCAGTGTTGTAGGTTCCCCTGATTGACCAGCCATTACTAACTTTATACCGTGCTGATGCTTTCCAATTGGTGGTATTTCCAAAATCACTATAGTTTTCATGACGAATGGCGGCGCCCAGCAATAAGTTTTCAGTAGCATCCAGTTCAACGTCCGCGTAACCGGCATAACTATTACGGAACTGGTTGATCGGCGATCTAAAGCCAGGAAATACCTGGGAGCCACCTGGGCGTACCCTTCCAGAAAAAGGATCAAATATGGTAGGCACATCTCCATTGGGATCATCCAGTAGTAAAGTATCCTTGTTGGAAGTGATATAGCGCTTTTTCATTCCATAATTTCTCCAGGAGCCCTCTTCACCGGCAATGATCTGATAATTTTCATAGCGGTGTTCTGCACCAAATGCAATGTTCAAACCTGAAGCCACAGATGCATATCGGCGGGAAATATCAAAATTGGTGGTGTTCTCATAAAATGCATGTCCGCCTGCACTAAATCTAGTAGGTGATTTTTCAAGCAGGGATGAATTCAGCGTATTATCAATAATATAAAGGAATTTATTACCACCATAAATATTACTGAAGTCTACATTCCAATCTCCCACTTTACCCCTGATTCCCGCAGCGAAATTCAAATCGAATATCCGGGAATTGATGTGAGGTAAAAATCCAATGGGATAAATCTTGGGAATGTTCCTGTAATTATAAGGAAGCCGGTAATATCCTGCCGAACGTCCCTGACGATAATTCAAACCACCAAACGTATAAAATTCAAACTTGTGGTTTGCAAAAGGTATCACGGAATTGTACATCAGTGAACTGTTGCGAAGTGCCGACTGGCCCACTTTCATATTGAAGTCGGAACGGGTTAGTCCTCTTCTTTTCAATTCGGCTTCAGTAATATCCGCACCAGTAGGGTTGGGATACAGGGTAGGGTTGTTGTAGTCTTTGAAAATGGTACCGTAATAAGCAATTTGTCTATTGGTATAAGCCCTGTCATCAATGGCCCCACTGAGGTTAATAAAGGCACCTTCCTGATTCAATGGTATTCCATAATTGACGGAAAGTTGCGACTGCTTTCCATCCCATCCTGTTTTGGGCGCCACGTGTTTTTTAGCAGTGGCATAAGCACCGCCAAATAAAGAAGCCTCCACATTGGAGGTTTGCTTTTTGAGGATGATGTTGATGACGCCTGCAATGGCATCCGAACCATACTGCGCAGCCGCCCCATCTCGTAGGATTTCGATCCTTTCAATAGAGGAAACTGGAATCGCATTCAGGTCTGTACCTACCTGTCCGCGGCCTACAGAACCATTCTGATTCAACAAGGAAGTTTTATGAAACCGCTTTCCATTGATCAACACCAGCACCTGGTCTACCCCCAGCCCTCTCAAAGATGCCGGGTCAATATGGTCACTACCATCTTCAATTGATTGGGTATTGGAAGAAAACGAGGGTGCTACATAATTCAGTAGTTGGTTCAGGTTGACTTGTGGTGATGGAACTGCCAGTGCACGCATATCAATTACATCCACCGGCGAAGCAGTTTCCAGTTTGGTACGGCCAATGGAACGGGTACCTGTAACCACCACTTCATTTAGTTGCGATGAACCGGCTGCCAGCTCCACATCAATTGCCCGGGATTCACCTTCCTGAAGTTGTACCTCAATGAATTTAGTTTCATATCCAATCGAGGAAATTGTAAGTCTGTGTTTCCCCGGTGTCAATGACAGCATATATTCCCCACGTTCGTTAGTAGTGGTTCCCTTGTTACCTGTAGTTACTACATTCACGGATACCAGTGGTTGACCATCCGTACCGGTAACTTTTCCCTTCACTTGCTGCGCGAAAGACACGCTACCCATTAACAATAGCATGAACAATAATCCATAGTTCAATTTTCTCATAAAATAATAATATGTAAGTGATAATAAATAATAGTCTGGTTTAACTATTTATAGCAAGCAATCGTTGCGCAATTTTTTTTCAGCAGGTAGGGACTTGAAGGATGTAAAGAAACATAATAATTTAATAGGTATTAAATATTTCTTGAATTCACAAGTTCGCTTTATTTCAGGTATGATTGGGCTGAACTAGCCTGCTTTACTAGGATAAGCTGCTGATTATTTGAGAGCATATTGAAAGGAGCACAGATAAATAGGGCGGCTATATCCGGTATCAGGAGCTTTCAGAAAATTATAATAAATCACTTTGATATTTACCAGTCTGTTGATGTCGATGCCCCAACCGATGGAATATCCATGATACATTCCATTTGTATGAAAATTTTGAAAAATTTGCCTCAATTGTGCCGGCCCTGAGCGACTGCTTATAAAACGGAAAGACATCCAGCAAATGCCAGGATATTTTATATTATTTCTTTCCCAGGCTCCAGTTTGCAAATAAATGCCCACAACCACGTAGGTATTGGTAAAATTGACAAGCGACGCTGAAGCAGAATTCGTTAACCATGTTTCCCTGTTTCCTGTTAATAGCCTTTCACCGAATTGATAGATAATTCTGCTTTCCGTCAGTTGATGTTGCTGTTTGCTTCGAAGTAAGATTCCATCTATGGAAATATTAGTTAAACCACTTAAAGGGTTGATCAGGTTATTCACCAACTGACCATTCATTTGGTTCACAGGTTGTAAATTATTGGAAGAAACACCGGAATAAACAGATACCGGGATAGAAAATTTCCCAGGTTCACCGATCCACATCCTGATGAAGCGCGCGGATGCATTGAGCTGGCCATTATTCATTACATCAAAAAAACCGCAACTAAGCAATTCAGGCTTATTGCTACCTTTCTGATATTCCGTATCCTGTAAGCTGACGGTCCAGGTTTTATTTGGTTGGGACCGGGAAACACCAGGCATGAATAATATCAGGCACACTACCAGTCTTTTACTACACTTGTTTTTGAGCCGCTTCCACATGACAATTTTATTACACTTCCTCAGATGGCTTATATGATTATTTTTACCGCGGTGCTTCCTTTCTTCCATGGAAGACCATTCATCCTCTATCCATAAAAGTAGCGCGGAGATAAGTGGAAGTGAACGTAAAAACATCCGGAATCAGCAGTATTATCCTTTAACTGTTCTGATGTTTACAATTCCTGCGATTCACGCCTAGTACTTGGTATTTTTTTGTGCAGACACATGGGTGGTAGCACCGTTGCAGACAATATTTAAGGATGCCATCTGATCGCTGATCATTCAATGATGGATTGCTTTCCAAAACCCCAGTTCAGTCCCAGTAACGCAATGAGATTGTTCACACTTCCAAAATTTTTTCCGAATGATCCTGATACATAAAAATGATCGCTGATCCGGTATTGTAAAATTCCTACATTTCTTTTACTGTCCACGCCTCCTTTATTATGGTGAAACCTGTACAGGCTTTCAAATGAAATGCTGAATTTATCGATCTCGGCTTCCAAACGACCTCCGAAATCAGTAAACCGATGTTGATAAAATTGAATAAAATCTTTTGTCGCATCATCTGTTAAGTACCGGACAGCAGCATATGCGTGCAGGTAGTTTTTATTTTCCAGAAGTCGTCCCAAATCCTTACTGGAACATAACGGAATGTTATAAGCGGCTGTAGTCCAGAAACCCTTTCTATTTCCATGACGTTGCCTATAGGTGTTGTCTTTAAAAACGGTGGAAACCGCAATGGCTAAGTCAATTTGAAACTTAGGTGGGATCGCCATGAATTTTTGCAGCCTTTCTTCATAAACCCGGAGGTCCCGATCATCAGAAAAAACATGCGCAAGACCTTTGGACAGGCATTGATTGTATCCCGGTTGGTCAATGAATGCCGCACAGGCTTCTACCACAGGAGGTAATAATACTGCCTGTCGAGATGCTATGGCATTAACCACATCGCTCACTCCTCCTGGTACCTTTTTTTGAAGAATACTTAGGATATTGACTCTTAACCCTGCTGATATATAGGCCGCATCAAAAGCTTGCAACCGGTTGCTGTCCCGCTTTTGAG
>JANLYU010000096.1:0-5196 GCA_031365785.1 Flavisolibacter sp.
GGTCATCCGCAGGATAATATTTTCCTCCTGCAAACCGTGTTTCAGTAATAGCGGTTCTATTTTTGAAAGTAAATGAGGAAGATAACGCTGTGCTTCGGCCAGGGCGAGTGGACAAGTATTAAATGCCACGCATGCCATGGAATTTTTTCTGATAAGTGAAGCCTGTTGTACATGTTGCGAAATACCAAATTTCCCGAAAATATCTTCTATCTCATCTTTATCCTCTTGACGGATGTCACTCAGGATCACATTTTGGTTGGATGTAAATCTGAAATTGGCCTTACCGGTATGGGCTATTTCCAGTAAAGCAGTTTTGATATCAAATCCTCCTTCGTCCACCACCCTTCCATTTTCTACGAAGACAGTATAGTACCAAAGTCCTTCATGATTTTGTTCCCAACCATAAAAATCAGTTCGTTGGTTAAACATAAAGGCCCTCTCCTTTTCCAAACTAAAACCAACTCTTTTTTCCACTTCTTTTTTGAAATAATCGATGCCGTACTTGTCCACTGTATATTTTAACCTGGCCTTTTTCCGGTCTGTACGGTCGCCCAGGTCCCGTTGAACAGTGAGAATTTCATAAATCACTTTGAGTGTTTTTTCTTCGCTGTCGGTAAACCCAATGACGGTGGCCAGCCGCGCATAATGTTCGGGGTTGCCGTGTGTACTTGACAATCCTCCTCCAATGGCCACGTTGAAACCTTTTAATTCATTGTTTTCAATGATGGCAATGAGTCCAATATCATTGGTCAACACATCGATATCGTTATTGGGTGGAATCGCAATCCCTATTTTGAATTTGCGGGGCATATACCGGTCCTGATACAACGGATCATCTTCGTCTTTTTTGTCGGCTATTTTTTCTTCATTCAGCCACACCTCATAATAAGCCCTTGTTTTAGGCATCAGCATGGAAGAAATTTTATCTGCATAGCTAAACACCTGCTGATGAAGTGGAGATTGTTTGGGATGAGAACTGCATGCTACATTGCGGTTGATATCGCCACAGGTAGCGATGCTGTCGAGGTGAACCTGATTAAAATCACCGATGGTGGGCCGGATCTTGCTTTTTAAAATTCCATGAAGCTGTAATGTCTGCCGGGTAGTAATCTTAATGGTGCCCGTAGAGTACGCGCCTGCAATATGATGAGCTGCGATCCATTGTTCAGGTGTCATAAATCCGCCGGGCAAGCGTAGGCGGATCATAAAAGAAAATAACCGTTCCAGTTTTTTTTCAGCCCGTTCTTCTCTTCTGTCTCTATCATCCTGCTGGTACATACCATGAAATTTCAGCAGGTTCTGGTCACTGTCACTGATCGCGCCAGTGACTTCATCTTGCAAACCTTCAGTGATGGTTCCTCGAAGGCCATCACTTTCACGCTTGATCTTTTCTACAGGAGAATCATTTTTAGCATCTGACATAGAAATTCTTTTATCAGCCATCCAGTTGGGCAGCATTAATAAACATCCATTAGCCACCTTCCCTCTTCTTTCATCCGTATCAACAAATCTTTGGCCATTTCCTCATTCACTTTACCATGAACCTGGATGACTTCAAGAATCGTTTGCTCTACGTCCCTGCTCATAGGATCTTTTGAACCGCATACGTACACAATGGCTCCATTTTCAATCCAGCGGTAAAATTCATCACCATTTTTTCTGATCTTATCCTGAACATAAATTTTATGGGCCTGATCCCTTGAAAACGCCAGATCTATTCGATGTAACGTACCAGTATCCAGCCATTGCTGCACTTCTGTCTGGTATAAAAAATCAGTAATAAAATGCTGCTCGCCAAAGAATAGCCAGTTGCGTCCGGTGGCACCTGTAGCGTCTCTTTGATACAAGAAGGACCGGAAAGGAGCAATGCCGGTTCCGGGTCCAATCATGATGATATCTTTTTGAGGTTCAGGCAACCTGAATAAATGATTTGGATGGATATAAAATTGAATGGGTGCGCCAGTATTAAATGCCGACAAATAGTCTGAACACAAACCATATTTAATCTCATCCTGGCTATAGAATTCATTTTTGGCCACTGTAATATGTACCTCGTTCTCATGTATTGCGGGGGCGGATGCAATGGAATACAACCGTGGAGTGATAGGTTCAAGGAGGTTTATTAAAAATTGAAACTGGGAAGAGTTCTGCAACGGATAAATTCTCAACAGATCATATAACCCCATACGGGCCTCTGGAATTGTCTGTTCCACCAGCGCGCCATATTTTTTCACCACTCGGTCAGGCAGGTACACCAGGTCAGTTTTATGAGACAGGAGTGAAAATGCAGTGTCTTCTTGCTCGCGGAAAATAAAAAGTTGCTCTGGGCTGATACCAGCTATATCGAGAATGGACTTCACTAAAGAAGCCGGGTTTACCGGCACCACACCTAGGGCGTCTCCAGGTAAATAGTCCACACCGTCTGCACCGATTTCAATATGAAAAGTTTGCTTGGAAGATCCCCTGTCATTCAGGTTGATAATGGATAAAACTGTCCCGTTGTATATTCTTTTTCCGTGTGTCTTAGCCTTAGGCACAGGTTGCACAGGATTTTTTATGGCCACTCCATCCAATTGCTCCAGCACCTGTTCAAACCAGATATCCGCATCCGAGCGGTAATCAGTATCACATTTTTGAAGTGGAATCAATCTTTGTCCACCCAGTTTATGCAATTGAGCATCCACATCTTCACCTGCTTTACAAAAAAGTGGATAAGAGGTATCACCTAGTGCAAGTACACTATATTTTAAACGTTCCAGCTGAAAACCATTGTTATGTATATGATCATAGAACTTTCGGGCCGCTGCAGGAGGATCCCCCTCGCCCTGAGTACTGACTATCGTTAAAAAATATTCCTCCTTCTGTAGATCATTCAGCCGGTACTGATCAAGTCCTACCATCTTTGCCGCGAGTCCTTTCTTTTTTGCTTTGGCTGCGAATTCAGCAGCCAGTTGTTTGGAATTGCCGCTTTCCGTTCCATAAGCAATGGTTAATTTTTTTGAAGAAGTTTTGTGATCACTATTTTCATTGGATGGGTTGGCAGCAAGCAAGCCAGAAACATAACCACTCAGCCACACCAGTTCTTCCCGGGAATATGATTTCAGCAAATCCTCCACTATCTTTTTATTTGACGCGTCCGGCATATATACACTTAAGCAGTAAGTAAATTGATAGCGTTTGATGGTTTCGCTTCCAGTAGCATTCCCTGCATGTCATCAAAATATCCGATATGTCTTTTTTCCTCTTTTATCCATTTGAATTGATGATGCAGGGCCACCACTTTTCCAATGATCAGTAAAGCAGGCGAAGTGATGTTGCCTGAAAATTTTTTTTCAAATTCATACAGGTTATAAATATGTACACGCTGGTGTGGTGTGGTATCCTGCTCTAAATTATCAAGGAGCTTGTTTTCGGCGATCTGGTGCTGAGTTAATTGGCGGACCACCTGGAGCACGGTTTCACCTGACATGTAAAACACCAGTGTATCATCCGTCATCGACAGTTCTTTCCATTCCTCCAAAGTGATCAGGTCGTTGTGATAACTGGTCAGCCACCGTACGGAAGTCGCATAACCACGTGCCGTTAAAGGAATGCCGGCATACGCTGCTGCACCGAGTGCTGCCGTGATACCGGGTACGATTTCATAAGTCAACTGATGTTTTACAAGGATTTCAAGCTCATCCAAAATATTGGAAAATACAGATACGTCACCTCCCTTAAGGCGGACTACCAGCTTTCCCTGCAGGGCATGAAAAATGAGCATCTCGTTAATAGTTTCCTGAGGTGTTGAAGCACCTTTCCTGCATTGTTTGCCCACCAACAACACTTTGGTGGTGGAGGGTATATACTTTTTTAAAAGTTCCGGACTCACCAACCTGTCGGCCAGAACAATATCGGCCATCTGCAGGTAATGATATGCCTTGATGGTAATGAGTTCAGGATCTCCTGGACCCGCTCCTATAAAAATTACTTTTCCTTTTTTTTGATCCATGCTTGCAGGTTGGCGCCGGCCACTGTACCAGTTACCGGGATAAAATTGTTATTTGAGCAGGCCATCGTTATGCAATCGGGAACGCATCAACCTTGAATAAAACCATGAAAACGCAACCGCCTCATCTATTTTGTGTTGGCTTCGTGGCAATAAATCAGGAAACAAATATAGATCATTTTTATTACTCTACAATTACAGTAGAGTAATCTTTTTTGAAAATTTTATGAACTGATGAGTGTTGTCCGAGCAGGCTCAATGCGAAGAAAATATCTTAACAATGATCAAGTGCCTGAAGAATATCCTGCAAAATATCCTGCCAGGATTCCAATCCTACAGAAATCCTGATCAGACCTGGTGTGATGCTGATTTCTTTCCTTTCTTCCGGGGTGAGTTTGGCATGCGTGGTACTTGCCGGATGGGAAGCGATGCTTTTGGTATCACCTAAATTTGCAGTAAGAGAAAGCATTTGTAAACTATCCAGAAATTTAATTCCGCTTTCCATTCCACCCTTTAATTCAAAACAAAAAATTCCTCCCCCATTTTTCATTTGTTTCAGGGCAATGGAATGATGGGGATGAGAAGGAAGGAAAGGATACCTCAGCCAGGAAAGTTTAGGATGTTTTTCCAATTCTTTGGAAATGGCCAAAGCATTGAAAGCATGCCTCTCCATTCTTACATCCAGGGTATCCACCGACTTGCTGAGTACCCATGCATTAAAGGGCGAAAGCGCAGGACCTGTAGCCCTGCAAAATAAATAAATATCATGGATCAGGGCCTTACTTCCTACCACCACTCCACCAAGCGTTCGGCCCTGTCCGTCGATCCACTTTGTGGCGGAATGTACCACCAGGTCTGCTCCAAAATCTATCGGGCGCTGATTGACGGGGGTAGCAAAACAATTATCGACATTGAAAATCAACCGGTGTTTTTTACAAACGCGTGATACCACCTCCATGTCTATCATATCAAGGGCCGGATTGGTGGGCGTTTCGATAAAAATCATTTTTGTATTAGGCCTGATCGATTTTTCCCAGTCTTCAGGATGTGCCGCATTGACATAAGTATATTCTATTCCGTAGCGGGGAAGAAATTTTGTAATGACCGTATGCGTGGATCCGAAAACAGCATTGCAGGAAATCAAATGATCACCGCTTTTGAGCAGTGCCATGAAAGAAGCGAAAACCGCGCTCATACCGGAAGCCGTT
>JANLYU010000161.1:0-2119 GCA_031365785.1 Flavisolibacter sp.
ATAAAAAGTTCGCATTCCTTCCGGCAGCATTCACCATGTAGTGAATAATTTGTGTCACTGTTTTATATTTCCTGTCTGTGATATTGAAGCCCCAGCTATTATTCATGGTCTCACAGGTTTCAAGTGGAAGCTGTCCAATACTTGATTGTGCATTGAAACCGGCTTTATTTTCCCCGGGTAAGTCTTTTTCAAACATCTGAAAATCCTCGCCTGCAATGGGTGACAGATGATGGTTGTTTCCAATGAGCGTTTTCGGACTCAACTGATGAATCAGTCTGTATATTTCATCGTAATGCCAGTTGGCGGATGGACGTTGCCAGTGCCCATCAAACCATATCGCACCAATAGTTGAATAATTGGTAAGTAATTCCGTTAGCTGGGCTTTCATGAAATTGATATAACTGTACCAGTCTGTATGTTCCGGGGCTCCGTTCACGATTGCCTGGTCAAATCCATAATCCGTTCTTCCCCAATCTAAAAGAGAATAATAAAATTGAAGGCGGATGCCTTCTTCTTGACACGCTTCCGCCAGTTCTTTCAATGGGTCTTTACCATAGGGAGTTGCATCTACTATATTGTAAGCAGATGCATGGGTTTTGAACATACTAAAGCCATCATGATGCCGGGAGGTAATGGTAATGTATTTCATGCCTGCCGCTTTTGCCAGCTGTACCCATTCCTTGGCGTTGAATTTTACCGGATTAAAAAAACCACCCAGTCTTTTGTAAGTATCATAAGGGATCTTTTTGTTGTACATCACCCATTCTCCATCTGCCAGTGTGCTGTAAATACCCCAATGAATGAACATGCCGAACTTCATATTCTGAAGCTCTTCCCTGCTGGATAAATTTTCTGGGGTGGGTTGGTATGCAGGCATGGCATAAGCGTACACCTGCGCCTGCACGAAAAGTGTAAGCCTGCCAAGCAACAATAAGAGAAGAATCTTTTTCATGGCTGATGGTTGATGGATCATGGTTGATGGTTCATGGATCATGGTTCAACACCTGACTGCTGCAGTCAGGTACGGTTTCTTCTAAATCACTCTTTCATTTCCTCCATCCACGGGTATCTGCGCACCTGTTGTTTTCGAAAATACAGGACCACATAGTTCAATGGCCAGTTCCGCAACATCAGTGCTTTTGATTTCTGTGTGCAACACATTATTTGTTTTGTAAGCTTCTACGCTCAAACCGTATTGTTGCGCCCTCGAAGCAATGATTTCATCATTCCACAAACCTGTATCAAAAACGGCATTAGGATGCACCGTATTCACGCGGATCTGGTCCTTGCCCCATTCCAGAGCTGCCACGCGAACCAGTTGATTCAGTCCTGCTTTGGATACCGAATAAGCTGCAGCACCCGGGCCTGGTGCAGGAACATTTTTAGAACCGATCACCACTACTCTTCCTCCCCGTGGTGCCAGCTTCAGAAATGGATATGCCTGATTCAATAAAACAAAATTGGCATCCAGGTTAATCGTCATCACTTTTTGCCAATCGTCTTTTGTTAATACATCAATGCGCTGGCTGGGTGGGAAAATCCCGGCATTTAAAACCAGCATGTCAATCCCGCCAAATGCATCAATCGCTTTTTCAAACGCATTGGTTACCTGATCTCCTGAAGTCACATCGCAGGCAATTCCCACATACTCCTTCTGGCTGAATAAATTTTTTACTGACCCATCAAGATCTATCCCTACCACTGCAGCACCGCGTTTCAATAAAGAAGCCACGCAGGCTTTGCCAATGCCGGATGCGGCACCCGTTACAAAGGCTACCTCTCCGGTGAATACAGGCAATTGATTGGCCTTATTCAATTTAGCCTGTTCCAATTCCCAATACTCCACATCAAATATATCTTTTGGAGGCAACGCCCTGTATCCACCCATCGCCTCCGCCCATTGTATAATGTCAATGGTATGACTATAAATATCCGCTACGATCAAAGCATCTTTTGCTGTTTTTCCTATAGCGCAAAGACCCATCACGGGGTCCAGTACCACGCGCGGGGCGGGATCTAATATTTTTTTCCTGTCCCTGGCAGCCGGCTCATTCTGTTGGAAGTACAGCTGGTATTCATAGATATATTTTTCTACGTCGCGTCCTATCATGGGCAAACG
>JANLYU010000170.1:0-1661 GCA_031365785.1 Flavisolibacter sp.
GTCCAGGCGTCATGCGACATACTGATAAAAATACTTTTTTTGGCAAGTGGAACTGGTGGTGGTGGCGCATTGATATAATGAACCATGCTGTCGGTAAAACTAACAGGTACAGTAGGGTCGCCATTGTTATGGGTGGCCCAAACCGGAAGATTGGCAGCCGTAATGTTCCGGGTTAAAGTGGAATCAGGCTTGGCGGCATAAGGAGGACCTGGCTGAATAGCCGGACATATAGAAACGAAAGCTGCAATTTTACCTGCATTTACCAGATTTTCAGTTACATACCTGAAGGATAGTCCACCTCCCATGCTTAGTCCGGTGAGGTAAATTCGGTTACGGTCTACCTTATAATTGGCGAGCGCATAAGTAATGATATCATCAATGTTCTGTGTCAAAGGCCACAACGCTCCATTATCCATATACTGCGGACAAAGAATAATGAATTTGAAGGTTTGGCTGTTTACGGTGAATGATTTGGGAAAGGTAGTATTGTAAGTGGTTGAAAGCAGCGAGGCCAGCCCTTTATCAGTTCCTATAATTCTAGTTAATTCAGTAGCACTTCCATTGCCTCTTTCTCCCACCCCGTGTGAAGCAATGATCAAGGGATACAAAGCTGCTGCTGAAGGGTCATAACCCTGTGGCAGGTATTCATAAAATCCATTGGAATTGACACTGATCATAGTATTAGGCCGGGCGGTGAAAGTTTGAGCACCAGACTTAAAAAAAGATAGATGAAAAAATAAAAAATAAAAAAAAAGATGTCGGAGCACCATCATATTGTGTTTAAAGGTCAGCTGTATACTGATTCAGCTGATTAAAATTAACTGTAAGAGGGTAAAGTAACAAGAATGGATGCATTCACCATTTATTGCCCCTGGGCCATACTGTAGGCCTTTTTATCACCCCACATATTGAGTAATTCAAGGGAACAGATCCTGAACTCGCCGCTAAGACTTACATACAGGCCGATAATGTCCAGCTGGCTCAAAGGCTGTTCATCAATAGCCTCGAACCGAAGGTTATACTGGTTGACGAGGTTCGTATATTTTGAACCGGTAGGCCACACTTGTGTGCCCCGGTTGCTGATATTGATCAGTTTAAATTTCAAACCTCCGTGGTGCAGGCATTTTTTAGCAATTGTTTCCGGTTGCTCCACACTTTCAATGAAAAGGTCCACACCAACTATTTTTTCTTGTTGCTCTTCTTTAGAAACCATCATGGAATTTCTTTCAAGCCTGCAAACGGCTGGGGTTTCTGGTTGATTTTGAATTTCGTGGCGAGGGTTCAGTTGTGGTTTTTTTCCAAAATTGTGGATGATAGCGGCAGCAAATTCCCTAGTACCTAAAGCAGGCAGGTTTCGGTCACCAAAATCGCCTGTCCTGACACCGCTTTCAAGTGTAAATAACAGAGCGTTTTCTATAATAGCTGCATTTTCCATGTAACCCAGGTGTCGAAGCATGGCTAAACCACTGAGAAGCAAAGCTGTGGGGTTGGCCATGTTTTTTCCGGCTATATCAGGAGCAGTTCCATGTACTGCTTCGAAGATCGATATATGATCACCAATATTGGCAGAAGGGGCAAATCCTAATCCTCCTACCAGGCCGGCACATAGATCAGAAATAATATCACCCTGGAGGTTCGTCATCACAATCACATCAAATCGG
>JANLYU010000190.1:0-5694 GCA_031365785.1 Flavisolibacter sp.
CCTGGTAAAAGCAGATGAAGCTTCTCAACAACAGCTCGACATGACAGGCGTGCTTAAAAAAGCACTCAGCCTTTTTGATGGCGGTTTTCACGTGGGTGGAATGACAGGAAGTGGAATTGGTTTTGTCTTCCGCGATGCGCATGGCATCCGCCCATCTTATTATTATATCAATGAGGAAGTAGTGGCAGCTGCATCTGAAAGAGCCGCTATCAGAACGGCTTTCAATGCGGGTGAAAATGAAGTGAAGGAACTGATGCCTGGTCAGGCACTGATTGTTCTGGAAAATGGTGAGATCAAAATTGAACAGGTGCTGGAACCAAAAGAACGACTAGCCTGCAGTTTTGAAAGGATCTATTTTTCACGAGGCAGTGATGAAAAAATATACAGTGAAAGGAAAGCCCTTGGTTATAATTTGAGTAAACAGGTGCTGGAAAGAATTGACTTTGACCTGAGGAATACTATTTTTTCATTTATTCCAAACACCGCTGAAGTAGCGTTTTACGGACTGGTAAAAGGGTGCGAAGATTATCTGAACCAGATCAAAGTGGAACGCATTGCTTCCTGGGGAAACCAGGTAGATCCGGAGAAGCTGGCGGAGATGATCAACCGGAAAGTGCGCATGGAAAAAATTGCCATCAAGGATGTAAAAATGCGCACGTTCATAACCGAAGACGTGAACCGGAATGAAATGGTGCAGCACGTATACGATATTACCTATGGCACGGTGAGAAAAGGTGTGGATACACTGGTGGTGATAGATGATTCCATTGTTCGCGGTACCACGCTGAAAGAGAGTATCATCAAGATGCTCCACCGGCTGGGGCCCAAAAAGATCATCGTGGTTTCATCATCTCCGCAAATCCGGTATCCCGACTGCTATGGAATAGACATGAGCAAGTTGGGCGACTTCATTGCTTTCAATGCAGCCGTGGAATTACTAAAGGAAAGAGGAAAGGAAGAATGCCTGAAAGATTTGTATGCCCAGTGCAAGGAACTGCTGCGCAATAACCAGCTGCATTCCGTCAATGTGGTGAAACAAATCTATAAATCATTCACGAATGATGAGATCACCAGAAAAATCGCACAGTTGATTACCCCCGCCGAAGTTGATATCCCTGTGGACGTGATCTTTCAAACCATTGAATCCTTGCACGAGGCCTGTCCCAATAACCTGGGCGACTGGTATTTTACCGGCAATTATCCTACACCTGGCGGCAACCGGGTAGTGAACAAAGCTTTCATGAATTATATGGAAGGCAAGAACCAGCGGGGATATTAGGTTATTTGAGGATAAGATTTATGATAAATGTTGAATGTTAGATGATAAATTTTTTATGGAAGTATGAATGCTTATTAATAGTATACATGTTCATTCAACATACAACATTTAATTAAACATAATAACATACAACATTCAACATAGCTCATGAAAACCCTCATACTTGTTCGTCACGCAAAAAGCAGCTGGGATGCACCCGGAATGACCGATCTGGAAAGGCCTTTGAATGAAAGAGGGAAAAAGGATGCGCCTGAAATGGCGGTGCGGCTAAAAGAAAAAGGCATCAGGCTCGATCAGGTAGTTTCCAGTCCGGCAAAGAGAGCCAAGAAAACAGCGCGTTATTTTGCTGAGGAGTTCAACCTGGAAAAGAATATGATCCTGTTGTCAGATCAATTGTATGATGCCCTGCCCGACGCATTTTCAAAAACAGTGGAAGGCCTCCAGGACCCATATCACACAGTGGCTTTATTTTCACACAACCCAGGTATTACTGAATACGTAGCCGGACTCACCAATGTTCGGGTTGACGACATGCCTACGTGTGCCATGTTTGGTGTTCAGGCAGATGTTGAAAATTGGTCGGAGTTCGGGAAAGCCGAGAAAAAATTCCTGTTTTTCGACTATCCTAAAAACCCGCTTCCCTGATTATAATTTTTTGAAGATTAACTGGGTGCTTACGCTGTTTTTCATAGCCACATAAGTCAGATTCAGTGTAGTCACGTTCCAGCTGTCATTCAGCTCGCTCAGGTAGGGCTGCTGGTTGGATAGGTTGATTGTCAGCACATCATTTCTGTTCACATCCTTGTAAGTGTTCCAGGTTCCTTCATAGGTATCGATGCCATGGGTACAGGTTACATTGCCTGTAGGTGCAAAAGTGAATACATAATTCTCGTACTGCATCGTCTTCTCCTGACCGTTATAATAATAATCTACTGCCCAGGTGCCCTGAGTAATCACTTCTTTGGTGGTACTTACATATGGAATGTCGGGACTGCAATGAACAAAAAGTAAAGTGCAAAGAATCAACAGGGTACTAACGGTTGTGGATACAGTTTTCATTTGTATGGATTTGATGTTGCCAAGGTATAAAATGAATAGTGGGAATCAAATAGTGGGTAACACCTAATCTGATCTTATATAAAGCGGAAATTTACTTAGTACAATCACGGATGCCTTTGCTGGCTGTTGGAATTCAGTGGCGGCTTACAACTTGTTGTAGGTGGAATGTCTTCTGTTGCTGATCACCTGCGCAACAAAATTTTTGACAGTGCTTTCAAGATTGGAACCAGACTTGATCAGATCAAAATGATAAGGAAATTGGGCTGCCTGTTGCAATGCATCATTTAATTGGAATTGCTGCTGGGCGATGCACCATGCAAATTTATGTTCACTCAGATACTTTCCTAAATATTCCTGTTCTGTTTGTCCGGGTGTGGGCACCAAAATACTTTTCTTTTTCAGCACCGCAAGGTCCATCACCGTACTGTATCCGCTCCTGCTGATCACTACAGACGATGCTTCCATCATTTCCTGGAGGGCATTTCCGGAAAGATGATTAAAGACCTGTACATTTTTTCCGGAAGTAATAATTTGTTTTTCTCCGGGCAAACCCCTCACCAGGATCACGGGATGTTGATAATGACGTAACTGATCGAGGCATTTTGTTTCAAACAGTGTTCTTTGGGGCTCTGGGCCGGAAACAATTATGAGTACATGTTTCGCTGCGGCGGGTAATGGGTTGTGGAAACGCGAAAGAGTACCAATGTACCTGACAGGAATACGGGGGAAATGATGGGGATGCGTGAGTTCTCCCGCTAGGCCACCCCCATGTTGCGCGTCGGGTATCCAACATTCAGAAAACCTGTTGATCAGACGGTAGTGTAATTGCTGCAGGTAACGGTCAGCAATGGCACCGTATGGCGTTTTAATAAGCAGCTGGTGGGTGATCAGTACGGAAGGAACGTGGGAATGGTATAAACCGTATCGGTTGTCTGATATAATACCCTCAATCTGGTGCGCTTCTACTAGTTGTCGCAGCCGTTCATTTTCGTATTTGATTGTTGAGAGAATTTTAGGAATTTGAGCTGCTAAGACAAATGGCAGGCTCCATTTTTTACCGGAATACCTGATGTGGTATCCGGGAAAGTCGATAAATGGGAGCTGTGGAAATTCATGACGAAGCAGGTATTTGATTGGGCCATCACCCGCCAGAACCGGTTCGCAATGAAGCTGTAAAAGGTAGCGGATCACAGGAATGCAGCGGGTGGCGTGCCCCAGTCCCCAGTCGAGCGGGGACACCAGAATTTTGGGTTTGGACGATTCCCCTGCCTGATTCATGTTAATTTTTTGACCATTTGTCAAAATCGGTTTTTAAAAAGTTGTAAAATAGTTTAATTTACAAAACCACTATGAAGAAGCTAATGTATTTGACAATGATCTTGACCGTCATTACGATGACCAGTTGCCACAGAAATTATTATTCAGGTACCGGTAAAGGAAGTAATTGCGGATGTCCAACGACCAAAGGATAAAATTGAAGTCATGAAAAACTATGATCGCGATTTGCTTGTTTTGTATAAGTCCGATGTGTACAGTGACGATTTGATGCAACGGGAGGTGGAAAGCCTGCACCAGATTTTACTGAATGTAGAAAGCAATGATGTTTTTTGCGCTGCCCACGAACTGGTAAAAAGGAATAGCATCACCAATAAAATTCCTGCGATTAGAAAGGCCACCAGCCAGCTCGAACTAAAACCTTTTTATTTTCTCATTAATAAGAATTGATAGGCCCTTGTTGCATGCAGGATATCCTGGATGAAATCACAGGTGTCAGGAAAGTGCACGTAAGGCCTGTGCCAATTTTTCCAGCATTTCATTAATTTCTTCTTTCTTACAGGTACCCACACTCAGGCGGTACCAGGGCGAATCAGGAGAAGCTCCGAAAGCATAAAACGGAACTACCGCAAGGCTGGCATACTGCAACAGATACGAAGTAACATCGGCCTGGGTGCGCAGTTCAACTCCTTCAGCAGTTTTTTTTCCTGTCAAATCAAATTTGATCGTTAAATAAATTGCGGCTTCCGGTGATACTGCATCTACCTCAAAACCCTGATGGCGCAGTTGAATAAAGCCCTCGTAGATGCGGCGCAGTCTTTCTTCCAGTTCGGTTTTAAAATGCGTGAGGTAGCGATCAATCGCAGGCTTTTGTGCGAGAAATTTTGTCAACGCCTTTTGTTCGGCCATGGGCGCCCACGCACCCACGTGCGACAACACAGCCTTCATTTTATTGAGTATATGCGAAGGTCCAAAGCTCCAGCCCACCCTCACCCCGGTGGAGGCAAATACTTTACTGATGGCATCGATGTAAATGGTATATGGCCGCATTTGTGGGTGTAGCGTTACCGGATCGTAATGGCGTATGTTGTTATACGTTAGATGCCAGTACATCTGGTCAAACATGACGTACAGTTTTTTTTCATTTTCTCCGCGCCTGTTGTTTTCTTCCACGATCATGTCGCAAATAGCCTGCAGTTCATTTTTTCTGAAGGTGGTTCCCGTTGGATTCTGCGGGGAGCACAAGGCCAGGAAGCAGGCATCTTTGATATGAGGCCTGAGGTCTTCAGCCGTAGGCATAAAATGGTTGGATGCTTTTGCTTCCACCACCACATGCACACCTTCTACAAAATGAACGTAATGATTATTATTCCAGGAAGGAACTGCATAGATCACCTTATCACCTTTATCGCAAATGGTCCGGAATAAAGCATAGATCAGGGGACGGCCACCCGATGCTATGATGATTTCTTCCGTATTGTATTCCAGTCCCTGATATTGTTTAGCGAATTGGATCACTGCTTCCCTAAGTTCCAGGCTTCCTTCACCCGGGGGATAATTGGTAAATTTATTGCGGTAAGCATTAACGATCTCATCTTCCAGTTCTTTGGGAATGGGAAAGATCTGGGGATCAAAATCACCTACGGTAAAATTAAAAATGCGTTCCCCTTTACGGATTCGTTCCCGGATTTCTCCTCCTAATTTTACAATCTCAGATCCGATCAGGGTGTGTGATAAATTCGAAAGTTTCATGCTTTTTCTTGAGCCGCAAAAGTAAGGCAATGGCCTAGAAAGGGGTGGAATTTCTGGTGTTGTAACTCATTCCACAAAAATGGTACTGATGATGTATTTCCCGCACAGGCCCTGCATGAAAAAATTTATTATGGAAAATAACGATCGGTGAATCTCTATATAAATCAACATATGAAAAAAACGTTTCTCTGGTGTTTGGCCTTTGCTGCCATGTCTACTGCATTTGCCCAGCAAAAAAAATTAAATCAAAGTAAGCAGCACCTGAATGCATCAGAAAAGAGAATGGAAATTCCACCAACTCCACCTCCGCCCCCACCACCACCACCGCC
>JANLYU010000225.1:0-3962 GCA_031365785.1 Flavisolibacter sp.
GAAAACAAGAATCTGAAATTCAATATCGAGGTAGACTCGCATTTACCTCCCACTATTGAAACAGACGTGCAAAGGCTGAACCAGATCCTCAAAAACCTGTTAAGTAATGCTTTCAAGTTTACGGAAAAAGGTGGCGTGCAGTTGCGCATCTATGAAGCTCATAAGAACTGGAAGATGACCAATCCGAGTCTTGACAAGGCGAAGAAAGTAGTAGCCTTTGAGATTAAAGACTCCGGAATAGGAATTTCAAAAGATAAGCAGAATATCATCTTCGAAGCCTTTCAGCAGGCGGAAGGATCCACCAGTAGAAAATATGGTGGAACGGGTCTGGGTTTGTCGATCAGCCGTGGCCTTGCAGACCTTCTTGGAGGCTCCATTGAACTGGAAAGTGAAGTAGGTAGTGGAAGTTCTTTTACACTTTACCTGCCTATTGACTACAATCCAAACATGGTTAAAAAAGAAAAACAGTCGAGCCTTACCATTAGTGAATATAAATTAGGAGAAAGTACTGATGATGTCATGATTCAATCTGTTCCTACTATTAAAGTGACGGAGGTGAAAGATCTTGATCCATTGAATGAAATCATCAATGAGATCGGTGATGACCGTACGAACATCATGAGCCATGATAAGGTGGTGTTGGTGGTGGAAGATGATTTAAGATTTGCTAAAATCATGATTGAAAAAGCTCATGAATTAGGTATGAAGGTGGTGGTGGCCACCACATTCGGAGACGTGTTTGATCTGAACAACAAATACAATCCGATTGCAGTAACACTTGATGTAAAACTTCCGGATGCCAGTGGATGGAGAATCCTGGACCTGTTTAAAAATGATATCAATTACCGGCACATCCCGGTGCACCTGATATCAGGAGAAGAAAACAGGCTGCTTTCCATGCAGCGGGGTGCCAGGAGCTTCCACCTGAAACCACTTAAGAATGAGGCCTTATCCGTGTTGTTCAAAGACATTTTGGAATACAATCAGCGAAAGCCTAAAAAATTATTGATCGTTGAAGACAATGAGATTGAATCATCGCAGATTGCTAAAGTGCTGGATAATGGCGACCAAATTGAAATCACAGTGGCATCATCCGGTAAAGAAGCCCTGGAAATGATCAGGAATTATAATTATGACTGCATCACTGTAGATTATATGTTACCGGATATTGGTGGATTAGAATTTGTAACAGAAATAAATTCTATAAAGAAGTTGCTCATGACACCGGTACTGATCTATTCCGGAAAAGATTTCACCCCTAAGGAAAAAACCCAGTTGAAGCAATATGCGAACCGGATTTTGCTCAAGGATGTGAATTCACTGGAGTTGTTGCTGGAAGAAGCTATTCTCCACATGCACATTGATCATAAGGACCTGTTGCCCGAAAAGCAAAAGATCATTGAAAACCTGCGCACCAAAGAAGATGTGCTGATCAATAAAAAAGTGCTCGTAGTGGATGATGATGTCAGAAATCTGTTTGCACTCACCACTGCATTTGAACGTTACAACCTCCAAACGATCACCGCTGAAAGCGGGCAGGAGGCGATCAATATATTGGCAGAACAAAATGACATTGATGTTGTTTTGATGGACATTATGATGCCTGAAATGGATGGTTATGAAACCACCCAGAAAATACGTCGGGAAAATAAGAATACACACTTGCCTATCATTGCAGTTACCGCCAAAGCCATGAAGGGAGATCGGGAAAAATGTATTGAAGCCGGAGCTTCGGACTATATCACAAAACCGGTGAAAATTGATCAACTGCTGTCTTTGATGAGAGTATGGTTATATAAATAAGTGATTGGAACATGGAAGTTTTGAGAAATGAAGAATTGCCGGGAAAGACACGTGTAAGGATTCTTGCTGTGGACGACAGGGAGGATAACCTTTTCTCTATAGAAACCATTCTGGAACAGGAAAATTATACGATTGTCAAAGCTAATTCCGGCCGCGCAGCTTTGAAGATCCTGCTTCAGCAACACGATTTCAGCCTGATCCTGATGGATGTGCAAATGCCGGACATGAATGGTTTTGAAACGGCTGCCCTCATTTATGAACGTGACCGGCTGCGGCACATACCTATTATATTTATCACTGCCCATAACCAGGGTGAAGGAAAAATGTATGAGGGATATAAGCTAGGCGGTGTGGATTTTATTTATAAGCCCATCAATCCGGAATTGATGCGGTATAAAGTAAGTGTGTTTGCAGAGTTGTATCTCAAGACACAGGATCTGGTGAACCACGAAAAAAAATTATTATCCGCTAATAAAAGATTGGAAACGGAAATTGAAGACCGAAAAATCTCTGAAGAAAAAATCAGGTTACTCAACCAGCAATTGGTAGAAAATAATGTGCAGTTAAAAAATACCGTTGAGGAACTTGACCGGTTTGCATATGTGGCTTCTCATGATCTCCAGGAACCCTTGCGTAAAATTCTTGTTTTCAGCGACAAGATCAAGATAAAGCTCAATAGTTCTCTAAGCGATGAAATGTCAAAAAGTCTTGAAAAGATCATGCGTGCTTCAGAAAGGATGCAGTTGCTGATCAATGACCTGTTGCGATTTTCCAGGGAGACTTCCAGCAATGAGGATTTTTCTTACATCCAGCTCAATGACCTGATCCGGGAGGTAATGACCGATATGGAAATTGACATTGAAAAAACCAATGCCCAGATTCATGTAAAGGAATTACCCAGAATATGGGGAGTCCCGAGCCAGATGCGCCAGTTATTTCAAAACCTGCTGAGCAATGCCATCAAATTCAGAATGCCAAATCAGGAACCAGTTATCAACGTTTTTGCAGATAGACAAAAAAAAGATTTTCACCGCATTATAGTTGAAGACAATGGAATTGGGTTTGACCAAAAATTCGGAGATGAAATTTTTGTGGTGTTCAAGCGCCTGCACAGTTATCATGAGTTCGAAGGAAGCGGAGTAGGACTTTCCATTTGCAAAAAAATTATTGAAAGACACAAGGGTTTTATCAAAGCGGAAAGCAAGCCGGGATCGGGTTCAAAATTCATTGTGGATTTTCCTATTATAGAAAATAAAGCCCTGTTAGCTGAATTTCCGACAGAAAAGATCAAAGCAATGTAATACGATCTGCATCACACCAGACAGGTATGGTGCGGGGTTGTTTATTTCCAGAAAAATTATAGGATGAATCAAGTTTGGAGTGGTTATTTTTTTTTATTTCTTTTTCTAATTTGTTTTGATAGTTATGCACAGGACCGAAGAGGTCAGTATACCAGACTTTTATCGAAAGCCTATTTTGGGGTCGATGTGGGCTCGATCAACTATCCATTTAACAATACGCATCTGGCCAGCGGATATGTTGCAGGAGTTATCCATGTACCTCATGTCGCAGTACGATTAACATTATTTGGCTACCGCTTTAATGACAATTTTTCAGCACGCATCACTTATATGCGCCCTGTAAATTGGGTAGAATTCAAAAATATCAATGGTGATGTTTCCCGGAATACTGTTTGGATGAATGTAGGCGGGCTGACCTTTATGGCACAAATGCGACCCGTTCATCGATTCCAATTGTATGGAGAAGCAGGACTGGGGATTGTAACCAGGAATGGATTTGATATTAATGGAACACACGTGGTGAAGGACATTAGTTATGCCTCAGTGTTGGTGGGTGGCGGAATGAAGTACCAGCTGAATCAAAAGTTTTCCTGGCTGCTCAGTACTGCATTTTCACCAGAACGTAAAACGCAGAAGCAACCGCACACTATATTTTACTCAATTGGTTTTTTATATCACATGCAACCACTGTCAGTTGAAAGGGTAACAAGAAATACCACTAGTGGTGCCAGGTTTCCAAAAAATTTATGGCAAGTAGCCTACACTACCAATCAATTGGGATATAGTGTCAACAATTTTGTATCAGAGGGTGCCATTCCTATTTTCTGGGGTGGTAATGCGCAGCTGTCCAGGGGGATA
>JANLYU010000247.1:0-5539 GCA_031365785.1 Flavisolibacter sp.
CTAAAAAAAGAAGGTCGTCACTGGGTTAGTACCAATGCTGTAGACAACAGCTTGTCTGATGACCTCGGTTATGCAGTAGAACTCAAGGTGAAACCCATTCTTGACGGACGCAGCAGAAATGGCGGACATCCTGCAGAATAAATACCTACTTCTCTTTCTACTCAAATAGTGATTTTTGAAATGGCATGCTATTTAATAGCGTGAAATCTTTCATTAAAGTTTCTTCATTCATCTTCACCTTCTTCAGATAGATGAATGCATTCCATCAAATTTCTTGAACAGCCATCTTCTGTAAGAACTGCATCATCAGATTTGTACCAAGTATTTTTCCGGATCAAATACGCGATTTGACTCAATTTTACCCTTTTTCACCGAATGGGATTGCATTTATTAGATCAAATAATTATGTTTGTTGAGTGCTTTATTAACAAACTGTTGAATAACATTTAGTTTAAAGCCAGGTCCAATAACCCTAAATCCTAAGAAAAATGAATACTTATTTACGTAACCTGATGGTATATTTTGAAAATGTGCTGCACCCTGCAAGCGGATGGTCAGATACTTCTTCCGATAAAAGAAAAAGAAGAACTAAAAAAACAGGCTCCCTACAAGCATCACCCGAGTGCTTTAATATCCGTGGAGGCATCATGAAAAAGCAGGAAAAGCTCCGCCGGAATCCAGCTCCTTAAATAATAGGAGTTCCTATGAAGCTGTATCTTTGAATGCAGTTTTATTATGGGTGTTTGGAATCAAATCGCAGAATATCTCTACATCAGAAAGCCTGATCCTTCTCGTCCAAAGTCGCAGTGGATCGGATATATGCATGGCATTAACCGATTAAGCCTCCTTTTATTCCTGGTGGCGCTGGTTATTATCGCCTTCAAACTTTTTTTGCGGCGATAGCTTCATAAAATCAATGATTTCCCTTGCTGCTCTTTCAGAAGCATAGTGATCCTGTTGCAATAATTCTTTTAAGTCAGTATAATCCTTTTGGACTTGTGCTTTTCGTGCCGTATCATTTAAAATACTATTCAGCTCACTGATTACATTCACTACCGTCATTTCCTCCTGGATCAGTTCCCTTACCACCATTTTATCCAAGATGAGGTTGACTAGTGAAATGTATTTCACCTTAACTAATCTTTTGGCAATCTGGTAAGAAATCGGCGATCCCTTATAGCATACTACCTGCGGAACTCCAAAGAGTGCGGTTTCGAGCGTTGCCGTACCCGAAGTGACCAATGCAGCTGCAGCGTTTGCCAATAATCCATAGGTTTGACCTCTGACAGTTTCCACTTCGGGATAATCTTTTAAGAACGAGTTGTAAAAATCGTCATCCAGCGAGGAAGCTTTTGCAATGACAAAACGATGTTGGGGAAATGCTTTTGAAGCGGCCAGCATGATCGGTAACTTTTTCACCACTTCCTGCCTTCGGCTTCCAGGAAGCAATGCTATTACTGGCAAGCCTTCCAGTGATGTTACGTGATGCTGCTCTATAAACTCATCGATCACCTGTAGCAGCGGATGGCCCACATAAGAAACCAGATAATTGTGGCGCCTGTAGAATTCTTTTTCAAAAGGAAGTATGACCAGCATCCTGTCAACAACCTTGCGAATTTTATGAACACGGTTTTCTTTCCATGCCCACACTTGCGGAGAAATGTAATAAATGATTCTGAACCCTTTTGATTTGGCCCAGGAAGCGATACGAAGGTTGAAACCCGGATAATCAATCAGGATAATGATATCAGGTTGAAAGAGTAAAATGTCTGATTTGCAAAATTTAATGTTGCTGAAAATGGCCGGAAGATTTTTAATCACCTCAGTAAAACCCATAAAAGCCAGGTCTCTGTAGTGTTTCACAATATCGGCGCCGGCGTCTTCCATGAGGTCACCACCCCATGCCCGAAGTTGTGCCTGTTGATCCAGTTTTTTAATTTCTTTTATCAGATTACTACCGTGCAGGTCGCCAGATGCTTCACCGGCAATGATATAATATTTCATAATGCTACATGCAGTCGGCTAAAGCTAATGTTGTTGGCTAAATAAAAAGCTTGAGCAAAAGGATTCCTATTCCATAAACAAGGGTAACGGCAAAAATACCTTTAGCGGTTCTGTCTTTAGATGTATTGATGAAATAGGTAAACAAAGCAATATTGCCTACCAGGCACCAAACGCCGAAGAAAGTGATCAGTTGTTTCTGGTGGAAAAAGGAATGCATAAAATCACTGATCTCATAGCTTGAAAATCTCAGAAAGTAAATGATCAATAAAACAAACATCGGAGTAATCAGGCCAAGGATTAATCCCAGTTGAAGGTTATCTTTTGTCAGAAAAAATTTCCCAGTCCTTTTCAAGTTGTTGTTTTTGTTTATAATGTGTCAAATCAAATTGTACTGGAACCACGCTGATGTAGTGATTGGCCAGTGCCCATACGTCTGTATCGGTGCCTTCATCGAAGTTAACAAACTCACCAGTAAGCCAGTAATATTTGCGACCGTGCGGGTCATTCCTTTCTATAAAATCTTCCTCGTATTTAGCATAAGCCTGCCTGCAGATTTTCACTCCTTTAATTTCAGCAACAGTGGCAATTGGAATATTGACATTGAGAACGCAATGTTTATCCGGAGGTGATTTGAGCATCTGTTCCACAATTATGCGGGCGTATTTTCTGGAAGCAGTAAAATCTGCTTCCAGGGCATAATCCAACAGGGAGAAACCAATGGACGGAATACTTTCTATAGCAGCTTCCACGGCTGCTGACATCGTACCGGAATATATGACATTGATACTGTGGTTGGCACCATGATTAATACCACTCAGGCAAATATCTGGCTTGTGATGCAATACTTTATCAACAGCCAGTTTCACACAGTCTACCGGGGTACCAGAACACTGGTAAGCTTCTATATCATCGAACAGATGTACTTTATGAAGCCGAAGAGGAACGCCAATTGTAATGGCATGTCCCATTCCTGACTGGGGTTTGTCGGGTGCAACCACCACTACCTTTCCAAGATCCTTTACTGCTTCAATAAGATTTTTGATACCGGGTGCTGTAATGCCATCATCATTCGTAATGAGTATAACTGGTTGCTTCTTTTCATGTGCCATCAGGTGGTTTTTCTTGACACAAAATTGTGACTTTTTACGGATCAGCAAAATCTATCTAATTGCGTATCTAAATAAATTAGTATTTTGCAGCTAAATAACTTAGCTTATGTCTATTGCAAACAAAAATTTGAAATATTTGAGAAAGCTACGGGGTTGGACGCAGGAAGAGTTTGCACAAAAACTGCGCATCAAAAGGTCTCTTTTGGGAGCCTACGAAGAGGTAAGGGCAGATCCACGGATCGAAATTCTTGAAGTGGTAGCCGACATGTTCAAGCTTACACTGGATGACCTACTCCGAAAAGACCTCAGTGATAGTAAAACCAACTATATCGCCAGGAGGCGGGCGCAGAAATTAGTCAATGGCCGTACGGATATTCCCTTTGTACCGGTTAAAGCAGCTGCTGGCTATCTTTCTGGATACGCAGACCCTGAATTTATCGACGAGCTCAACACCTTTACTCTGCCCATGTTGTCCGGTGGTGATTACCGCGCCTTTGAAATTGTTGGAGACTCGATGATGCCTACTCCAAGTGGTTCTGTGATCGTAGGCGCAAGGATTCAGCATGTAGAAGACATCAAGACCAACCAAACCTATATTGTAGTTTCTAAATCTGATGGCATTGTGTACAAGCGCATCATGAAAAATAACCGGCAGAAAAACAAACTGACCTTTGTGAGCGATAACCCCACCTATCAGCCTTACCAGGTGAATGCAGAAGACCTTCTGGAGGTATGGCAGGCTAATATGATTCTATCCAAAGCCAATACTCAGCAAAGATGGGATGTAAACCAACTGGCAAGTCTCGTGAATAATTTACAACAACAGGTTACTGTAATGAAAAAACGGATGAACTAGGGAAGTAGCAGATTAGGCAGCCTTTGCCTTTTGGAAATTGTCTCTATATTTACATACTTCCAAGATTCTGCATGCTGAGATATCTGTTTTTTATTGCCCTATGTTGCTGGCTCCAGGTTACCCACTGCCAAACAAAAACGCTGCGTGCACTCAAGGTATCCCAGCCGCCGCAAATTGATGGCAACCTACAGGATGCCGTTTGGCAAAATGCCCCCTTGGCTTCAGATTTTATTCAAAATTTTCCATCTTACGGCGCGCCTTCCTCTGTTACTTCTTCTGTTAGGATATTATATGATGATGATGCCATTTATATTGGCGCTTATCTCTATGATGATCCTTCCCTGGTAAAGAAGCAACTCACCCCACGGGATGGAGAACAGCGGCAGGATGTAGACTACTTTTCAGTTTTTCTGGATACTTACAATGACCAGCAGAATGGCTTTCAGTTTCTGGTAACTTCTGCCAATGTACAGACAGATGCCCGCATTGGGGGGAATGATAAAAAGGATTTCGGTGAATTCGGCGATAAATCCTGGGATGCGGTGTGGCAAAGCAAGGTACAGATGCAAACAGACGGATGGACAGTGGAAATGAAAATACCCTACATCTCACTACGCTTTTCTAAAAAGGAAGTTCAAACATGGGGGCTTCAGTTTCTCAGATTCATCCGCAGGAATAATGAAAGCGATTTCTGGAACCCAGTTGACCCAAATATCAATGGATTTGCCAATCAGTTTGGAAAGTATGCAGATCTTCAGCATATACAGCCACCCTTGCGGCTGAGTTTTTCACCCTACCTCTCCGGAGGCGTACGGTTCAACCCACAGCAGAATACCCTTACAACTCAATGGCTGCGCAATGGAGGAATGGATGTGAAGTATGGCATTAATGAAAGCTTTACACTGGATGCCACATTGATTCCGGATTTTGGTCAGGTAATCTCAGATAATGTGGTCAATAATCTAACTCCTTACGAAGTCAGGTTCAAGGAAAACAGGCCTTTTTTTACAGAAGGAACAGAACTTTTTAATAAATCCGGACTTTTTTATTCCAGGAGAATAGGAGCCACCCCATCGGGATATTATAATATTCAGAGGCTCGTGGCTTCTAACCCTGATTATGGACTGATCAAAAATCCGTCGGTAACTCAATTGTATAATGGCATTAAGTTTTCCGGTCGCACCAAAAAGAAATTGGGTATAGGCATTTTTAATGCATTAGGGGCACCTATGAGAGCAAGAATCAGGAATGTGATGTTGCTGAATGATACCCTCATACAAACTGAGCCTTTAAGTAATTATAACATCATTGTTCTCGACCAGGCCCTGCGTGGACGGTCTTCAATAACCCTAACCAATACCAATGTGTGGAGAAGTGGAAGTGACAGGGATGCGAATGTTACGGCATTCGACTGGTCACTTTATACCAGCAATAATAGTTACCGGTTTAGTGGAACTGCCCGGAGCAGTAATATTTTTGGTTATACCCCTTATGCTGGCGGAGAGATCAACCTGGTAGAGGATACTGTATCGAGAAAGGGCGGTCTTTTTGTGAAGCCTTATCATGGATA
>JANLYU010000254.1:0-5067 GCA_031365785.1 Flavisolibacter sp.
GGAAGCAGTATACTCTTTTCCATCACTTTGTATGTTCAACGAATAGGCATGATCCAATTCACCAATAAACGCTGTTGCCAGGGAAGAAGAATCAGTAGTATAATAATAAAAAAAATGACCAGGAGACACAGGTACCGCGTATTCTTTCAAAAAGTGGGTTTTGGATCCATTAGAAACTGCAACTTTTGCTCCATGCACAAAAGACTGCTCCACCTGATTGGAAGAGATTTGCGAAAAATAACCCAGTGACCTGGTTAACGTCACATTCGGAGCCTGACCGTTTTCAATAAAAGCTTCTACTACCAATTTAGGTTCTTCTTGATCCAGGCTGATTTGGATGGATTTCTCACACCCTGGAAGAATCCAGCAAATTATTATCAACAGCAGGAAAGAATAGTATTTCATTTGAAGAAGTAAAAAGAAACAGCCCTGACCGAAATCAAGGCTGTTATAAACCCATCATTTATAAATTAGCTGTTTACAGCCTTGTTATCCTAAATAAGCCTTTAAAGCATTACTATACCTGGCTTTCTGAAG
This sequence comes from Flavisolibacter sp., assembly GCA_031365785.1. Classification (GTDB taxonomy): domain Bacteria; phylum Bacteroidota; class Bacteroidia; order Chitinophagales; family Chitinophagaceae; genus Flavisolibacter. The sequence continues at coordinate 538 of JANLYU010000254.1, forward strand.
GCGCTTGATCGCTCTTTCTTTGATCTGACGAATACGTTCCTTTGTTAGGTCGTATTTTTGACCGATCTGTTCAATAGTGGTACCATTTTCACCATCCAAACCAAAATAAGCATTAACGATTTCAGCTTCCCTGGGTGATAATGACTTTAATACCCTGCGGATCTCATTTCTCAAGGAATCCTTCATCACATCTTCATCGGTATCGTCACTACCTTCCAGCAGGTCTCCCATGGCTACATCCTCAGCTTCATGAACTGGTGCGTCAAGGGAGGTATGTCGGGTATTGCTCTGAAAAATATTATTAATCTCTGTTTCACTCATTTCCAGGATATCTGCCAGTTCCTCTGTGCTTGGCTCCCGCTCATGCTCCTGTTCAAAAGCCATATAAGCTTTATTCGCTTTATTATAGGTACCGATCTTATTCTGCGGAAGTCTTACCAGCCTGCCCTGTTCTGCGAGGGCCTGCAAAATGGACTGGCGGATCCACCATACGGCGTACGATATAAACTTAAAACCCTTAGTTTCATCAAACCTCTGGGCAGCCTTGATCAACCCTAGATTACCCTCATTGATCAGGTCGCTGAGGGAAAGACCCTGGTGTTGATATTGTTTTGCTACTGAAACCACAAAACGAAGATTCGCCTGTACTAATTTGTCTAAAGCCCGCTGATCGCCCATTTTGATCCTTTGCGCCAGTGTAGTTTCTTCTTCCGGAGTGATCATTGGGATCTTGGAGATCTCCTGAAGGTATTTTTCTACTGCCTGTGAATCCCGGTTCGTGATCTGGGTAGCAATTTTAAGTTGCCTCATAAAGTAAACCCTTGATTAAAAAGATGAATAAATAATTTGACAATTGATTTTCACAGAAAGTTGCGAAAGGATAGTTAAACCGGTACGGACTGCCTGCAAAAATAACTCGCAAAGTTTAAACCTCATAGTGTTTAGAAGTCTATTTATTAACTGCAAAAACTGTACTACAATTATATTTCTTGAAATCCTTGCTGGTTAAGGTTTTCAAAAGTTTTGGCAGTCAGAAGTTTTTAATTGGATGCCGACAAAGTTGCACCAGTCTGATATTTTTTTACCAGATACAACCATAATCCGGCTCCTACTAACACCAAAATAACAGAGATCACTTCTGCCTGTGTGGGTTGAAATCCAAATAAATTCATCCGGTTATTCACCCTGATCTTTTCAATAAAAAACCTTTCAAAGCCATTCAGTATAAGATATAAGGCAAACAAACTGCCGGCAGGTTGCATCTTTTTTCGTAACGCCCAAAGCAGCAGAAATAAAAGGGTGCAAACGATGGTTTCATACAGGGAAGTAGGAAAAACCGGTACCGGTAACTGGTTGCAATACCTTTCATTACAGCCATTTATGGGCACTCCTACGTCATTCACGTTGTGTGGGAAGTGATAGGCAAAGAACCAGTTGGGCATAAAACCCAGGGCGTCGGGCTTGGTAAAACTAGTGTGGGGGTCATCACCGTTATTTCGGAAAAAATCCGCATATTGAATGCGAGAGCGGTCAAAATCTACTGGTGCCGCTGCTACAATGTGGTTCGCACTATCGAGCTTATAGGCTGTATTATAGATTCCCCAGTCCCCGTCGCCGGATACCTGGCATCCAATACGCCCCACAGCATAGGCAATCATTAATGAGGGTGCCACAGCATCCGCCAGGAACCTGATCCCTATTTTGTGTTTCCGTGCATAAATAATAATAGAAATAGTGGCGCAGATGAGTCCCCCATAAAATGTCAGTCCACCACCTGAAAATATGTATGCAGCGGGATTTTTTAAAAATCCATTCCAGTTTTCAAATATGTCAAACAACTTAGCCCCCGCAAGTCCGGCTACCAGGGCAATGATAGTCAGTTCACCTACCCGGTCTTCCGGCCAGAGCCTCACCAGTCGTTCTTCAGGCTTCTTTAGCTGGTGCTTCTTTTTCTCCCACCATTTTAAACCCGCGAATACCACACCTGTAATGATACCGGCTGCCAGGTTACCCATGGCAGAAAATATATAAGCCTGTGGGTCCTGGGTGGCTTCAGAACTTAGAAAAAACAAAGCAATGATCTTGTAGCCAAGAATAAACCCAAGGATAAAATTCATGACCAGTTCCGCCACCGAAGCAGGTTGGCCAACAGTATGCCTGATTTCAGTAGGTTGAAAAAGACCTTGTTTGCTTTTTCTCCGCAATTCCCTGGAAAGTAAAGCGGCTGCCACTAAAAAAGAAATAGCTACAAAAAAACCGAAAGAGTTAATGAACCTCAAAAAGCCGATGTTGATCTTAAAAGTCTCCTTGAAAAAATAATAAAGGTTGGGATACATAAGCCATTGATAGGTAACGCAAGGTTAGTGGAATGGATGGACAAAGCGCCTCTCAATGAGAAGCGCTTATTAAAAAAGAGGATTAATTGCAATATTCATCAAAGGCATGAATCAGATTGGAAGCGATCATTTGCGCCGGTCGTCCTTCAATTTGATGCCTTTCAATAAAATGAACCAACTGCCCATCTTTAAATAGTGCGATGGCAGGTGAAGAAGGAGGATAAGGCATGAGGTGCTGACGCAGTGTTTGAACCGCTTCGATGTCGAATCCTGCAAAACTGGTAGCCAGGTGGTCCGGCTTTTTTGAAGCATTGGTAACTGCCATAATAATCCCGGGTCGGGCACTTCCAGCCGAACATCCGCAAACAGAATTGATCATCACCAGTGTCGTTCCTTTTTGTTTCAGCTGATCTTCCACCTGATTTTTATCTAAAAGTTCAGAAAAACCATGTTCCGTGAGTTCTTCCTTCATAGGTTGTACTATTTGTTCTGGATACATAATATCAATTTTTGCAAAGCTACGAAATTAGAATTGTCTAAATAGCAGCTAAACCACCCAATATGTCACAACACGGTAAGATAAAATGCACTTCTGACAGGTCTTTCCTCATCTCCCGGTTTGGTATATGATTTGAAAAAGAGTTGACTCAATCATTCATCCTATAAACTATAGCTATGACACACGTAAAATTTATCACTCCATCACAAAAAAGTTTTAACAACTTTTTTGATGACTTTATGAATGGAATGCCGTCTTTAAAAGGAAACTCTTCCAACCCGTCCATAACCAGGCAAGTGGTACCGGCCAATATCAGCGAAACAGCGACTGAATATGTGTTGCAGTTGATCGCCCCGGGATTTGAGAAGGAAGATTTTCAGGTGAACATGGATCAACACATCATTACCATATCAGCAGAAACCAAAAAAAGCAGGGAAAATAATGATGTCAGGAAAATCAGGGAAGAATATAAATTTTCATCTTTCCAACGTTCCTTCACTATTGATAAAAGTATTGATGCCGACCACATATCCGCATCTTATGTAAATGGCATTCTCCAATTAAACTTTTCGAAGAAAGTAGAGGTCAAAGAAGCAGTGAAAAAAATTTCAGTGATCTAGTGAAGGTGATTTCTGAATAAAAATTCTCGTAATCAGTTGGTTTTGGTTTATAAGCCCCGTGTTTCTACACTGGGCTTTTTCGTGCCCGTATTATTCAATGAACCGGTTCCTGACGAGGGGATTTTGATTAATATTGCAGGGCTGATGTCCATTCCAATTCATATGAAAAAAATTTTTTTGTTAGTGTTGCTGACAACCACCGTATTGCTGGCGGGTGCTCAATCGGATTCCATCCCTTCTTCAGCTGATTCTGTTTTGAGAATTACAGATCTCAACCCTTATTTTACCTTGCACGTTGATTCGACTTTTAGCTACCCGATTCAGATTAATAAAGATCCGTTAGAATATTTCTGGTACCTGAAAAATGCGCCGGTAGGCTTCAGGATAAGTAGAGAAACAGGTGTTGTGAATTTTAAAGCTGATAAATCATATTTTCTTTCAGGAAAATTAAAATATGATGTGAATTATAAAGTGAGCGTTGGAGTACAAAGCTTAAAAAACGCCATGGACAAGGTGGACACTAATTTTACCGTTGTATTTTATAATACTGAGATTATCCCATCGAAAGTAAAACCTACTGTGAGCAGTAATGTCAGGATACTGGAAGGAGAAAGTGTTGCTTTTAAAATCCTTTGTGAAAACGGAAGTTTCCCTATTGAAAACATACTTACACTCACCAGCATTCCCATTAACCGTTACCAGCTGGTACAGCACTGTGGAGACGAATTCAGTTGGACACCACCCTTTGATTTTGTAAATGAATCAGACCTGATAAAAGAAAAAACAGTGACCTTATATTTTATTGGTACTACTAAATTTCAGGTGAGCGATACCGCCATCATCCAGTTGGTGGTCCATAATGCCCTCAATTTTCCTCTTGCCACTGAAGAATATCAACAAACAGTCAGAAATGTGAACCGGTATATTCTGCAGTTAAAATATACTTTCCTCCAACTGGATAAGCGCCTCAAAAAAACAAGGACGGTACGCACCACATTCGATCTTACCTCCGCGACCACCTCACTCACCGGAACAATCATGTCGTCATCAAGCAGTAACAACGCTCAAAAGACAG
>JANLYU010000265.1:0-6270 GCA_031365785.1 Flavisolibacter sp.
GCTGGGTATCAGTATATCCCTGGTGAGGTGAATCTCAATGATAATAAAATCTACGGTTTTATCTGCTTGTGAAATGCTGGATACGGTACCTACCGGAAGACCATTAATTTTAACCTGATTGGACTTTTCAAGTGAACCGATCTCTGTAAATTTTGCATATAACACCGTGGGATTTGAAAATATTTTTTTTCCCTTCAAAAAATTAAAACCCAGCACCAGAACGATAATGGCCACGATGGCCAGAACTCCAACCTTTGTTTCATTACTTAATTTCATGCCTTCATTGAATTTTCTATGTTGAGCTATTCTTTCTCAAAATAAGGAATAAAAATTCAACCTCCTGCCTTTACTGATCAGCAAAATGGGCGGGCATCACCAAGCTTTCTAAATCTAGGCTACCTGACGGAGCGTTTTTTTTCCATCTGATCGATGGTTTGAAGAAAGTCTAAAGCATTTCGGTTACCTGTAGACTTGCCTGGAATGGGAAAAGAAGAAGGAAGGTCTGAAGTAAGTTGTTTCTTTTCCAACCAGGACTTGTAATTTTTCACTGCATCACTTACACATTGCGCCGTAACGTCCTGACCAGTTTCACTATTCAAATACGCTTCTTCTTCAGGATTGGTAATGAAACCCGTTTCTACCAACACACTGGGCATGGCAGTAGCTTGTAATACCCATATCCCCACCTGTCTTTGTTTGGAACCGCCGCTCACACGCCCGGCTTTCACGAACTGCTCTTCCACCATAGAGGCCAGTGTAGTGCTACGTCTCGCAAACTGTTGTGTTTTCACCAGGGATAGCGCAATAAACTCAGGAGAGTTGACGTCCATATCCCCGTATTTTTCTTTGTAATTGTCTTCCGAAAGCATAGGTGCGTTTTCACGGACTGCTATTTCCTTGTCTTCCCCCTTATGGGCTCCCCAGATATAGGTTTGCGTGCCTTTTGCTTCCGTATTAGGAATTTCATAATGCCTGTACAAGGGAACTTTGCGGCTATGTTTTCTTTTATTTTTACCCTTTCCGGTGTAATAAATCTCTGTTTTATACTTTATGAATTCTCTTTTTTGTATGTTGGGCATGGCATTCACGTGGATAGAAATAAACAGGTCGCCTTTGTTTTGGTTGGCGATGTCGGCCCGTTCATGGAGTGCAGTAATGTATTTGTTCGGCCTTGTTTCAATAATTCTGACATCCGGGAAATCTTTTTGCAACAGGGCCACCAGTTTTTTTGATACTGACAGGGCAATATCGTCTTCGTAGGAAAATGCTCCCCTGGCTCCATTGTATCCTCCATTTTTCATGATACCATGACCTGCATCAATAATAATGGTTCTTAAAACCTGTTGTTTTACCGGAAGATGGAAGGAAAAGAAGAATGCAGAAGCAGGGAGGAGAAAAAGAACCAGGATCGATTTTTTTAGCATATCAGATTTTGTTGTCGGTTTGAACAATTCTTCACAAATTATTAGATTTTCAATCGATTACATTTGTTAATAGCTTATGACGGACCTGCACGAAATTACTTCAAAATATATCCTTTTCATCTTCCTATCAACAGCACTCGTTCTGCTGTTAACGTTGAAAAGCGAAGCCCGTAATACGAACAGGTGGGGAATTTACAGCACTTTAACATCTGATACAATACCTCTTATAAAAAAAAATGTGCCTCCGGGTACGCGCCCCTCGGATAGTACATCTCGTGGGGATACGATTCCTTTCCGTCCGGCAGCAGATACATTTTCATTCAAATATTCAAAGGATACCCTGGATGCACCGGTGAATTATGAAGCAATGGACAGCGGGGTGCTGCTTATAAAAAGCAAAAAGTTCCTTTTGTATGGCAAAACAAAAACGACTTATAAAGATGTAATCATGACAGCTCCTACTGTGGAACTGGACCAGGAAACCAATATACTGACTGCAGTAAATAATAAGGACAGCGCAGGAAATATCATTGCCCGCGCCAAATTCGAACAGGGTGCTGAAGGTTTTCAGAGTGATACGATTCGGTATAATTTTAAATCCCAAAAAGGACTTACCAAAAATACCTATACCAAACCCCAGGGCGATTTGTTTGTACAGGCGAGTCTTATCAAAAAGGTAAATGGGAACACCACCTTTGCCAAAAGGGTGATCATGACCACCTGTGATTATGATGAGCCTCACTTTAGTTTTGTAGCCAACAAGGGAAAATTCATTGCCAACAAAATTGCCATTACCGGTCCCGTGCATCCGGAATTTGAAGGGGTTCCGATTCCCATATATCTACCTTTTGGTTTATTTCCTCTCAAGCAAGGCAGACATTCCGGCCTCCTTTTCGGTAATGTAGATGTCAATGAACAATGGGGCATCGGATTAACCGGACTTGGATACTACCAGGTATTGAATGATAACATAGATGCAGCCATCAGGACCAACATCTATTCTTACGGTGGCTGGAGTGTGCAAGGGGTGTCTCAATACCTGAAACTGTATCACTACACCGGTTCCTTTAGTTTGAATGTGCAGCATACAAAATCTAATTTCAAAGGTGATCCTGATTTCCAGGTCAGGAAAGCCTTTCAGATCAACTGGTCGCATGGTTCCAGTGTAAGAGCCCTGGGAAGGAATTTCCAGGCCAATGTTTCAGCGGGATCTTCCAGGTACAACGAATTGTTGCCCAGTGATCCTTACCGGAATTTTCAAAACCAGCTGACTTCATCCATCAACTATACCAAATCATGGCCAGGCAAGCCTTATAACCTTACACTGAGTGCCAACCATTCGCAGAACAACCTCACCAGAGATGTGCGGATCACCCTGCCCGATGCAGCCTTCAGCATGACCACGGTGAAGCCTTTCGCTAAGAAAGAACAGATTGGAACACCCAAATGGTACGAGGATATTGGTATCAGTTATACCGGAACAGCAAGGAACCAGGTAGCATTTTATGATACCGCGCACAATACCTTGAAAAGTTTATTGGATACGATGCAGTGGGGGGCGCAGCATAGTTTTCCTATTAGCATCAATATTCCACAAAACAGCAACATCAAGTTCAGTCCTTTTATTTCTTATGCAGAGACCTGGCTTACCAGGAGATTGAAAAGGGAATACAATGAAGCCGCCAATAAGGTAGATACATTGTATGAGAAAAAGGGATTGTTCGTTGACCGGACCATGAGTTTTGGTTTTAGTCTCAACACCGCTTTATATGGAACCAAATATTTCAAAAGGTCCAAGAAGTTTGTTGCGATCCGGCATGTGATAAGGCCGAATGCCAGTTTTTCCTATAAGCCCAATCTTTCCAGAAAATATTATGATGTGATCAGGACAGACAGTACGCAGAGGAAAAGCGTGCTGCCTCAGATCATTCCGGGAGAAAATATTTATGCAGGATATGGATATGGAAAATTTGGTGGTATCAATTTCGGACTGGATAATAATCTGGAAATGAAAGTCAGGAACAAAAAAGACACGGGTGTGAATGCCATTAAGAAAATCAGGTTGATAGATGGTTTTGAAGTCCGGAGCGGATACAATTTTTTACAGGATTCCTTGAAACTATTGCCTTTTACATTGGCATTAAGGATGACTTTATTTCAGAAAGTGAACATCACCGCATCCGGATCGCTGAATCCTTACCAGCAGGACAGTATTGGGAGGGATATTAATAGGTTCAGTTGGCAGGGTGACCATTTTGGACTAGGAAGGCTGAACGGAGGTAGTATATCCATGTCTACCAATTTCCAAAGTAAACCAAGAGATCCATCCAAGTCCAAAAAGCAAATTACCTCTTCACAGTTCAGTGATCCTAATATTCAGGCAGAGCGGGAAAAACTGCAGGAATATATTCGACGCAATCCTGCTGAATTCGTAGATTTCAATATTCCCTGGTCGATCAGTTTGTCTTTTTCCATGGTTTTTGATCCGGTGAGAAATTTAAATAAAACCGTTAAAACCAGGATCATTTCTTATACCTCCTTCAACAGCAGTTTCAGCCTTACACCAAAATGGAATTTCACCACCTCGGGAAACCTTGATTTAAACCTGAAACAACTTACCACTTTTACGATGTCTGTATCACGAGATATGCATTGCTGGCAAATGTCTGTGAATGTGATTCCAATTGGAAATTTCCGCTCTTTTAATATTTCCATCAACCCCAAATCTTCTATTCTCCAGGATTTAAAAGTGAACCGCACCAGAACCTTTTCAAAATTTTAATGGGTCAGCAGGTAGGCTTCCATGATTGCAAATACCTCCTCCTTGATCTGCTGAGAATTTTTATTGAAAACTGAAACAGGGGGGAGGAAATGCATTTCTACCGGCTGTGGCCAGAAATATAATATTTTCCGTGGCAAAACATTCTTGGTATTGAAGATGAGTGCTGGCATAATATCTTTTTGAGTTTCAGCAGCCAACTTGAACGCACCATCATGAAAACGTTGAAGCGGTTCGGAAGTTTTATTTCTTGTGCCTTCAGGATAAATGCACATGTGCAGACCCATTTCCAGTACTTCTTTCATTTTTAAATAACTGTTCCTCCTGCTTTCTTCGCTTTTTCTGTTCACCAAAACACTGCCCCTTGTGTATACAGTACCGAATAGCGGAATTTTAGCCATTTCTTCCTTGGCAATAGTTTTATTAGGACCAGGAATCCCCGGACTGCAAAGCGGAACATCCATGAATGAATTGTGGTTGCAGACCACCACATAGTTGGCTCCCTTTTCAAAATAATTCCTGCCTTTGTATATTCTTCTTACGCCGATTAAAATAAAAAACAACGTCATCCAAATGCGAAATAGGTAAAAAACATAGATCGTCCTTGTTGGTTCCGGCCATAAACCAGTGATCCAGATGGGCAGGATAAATACCATCATGGTAACCGCAAAAACCAATAACGCCCATAAGGCAAACAACCTGGCCAAAATTTCTTTGATCACCTTCATGATATCAAATCTTTAAAAAAGGTTTGTTGAATTTTCGGCCAATCATATTTAAGTACAGAGAAATAAATAGAATCCCTACGCCTGTTGTTCCACATGGTCATGTGACTGCGTAAAATACCTTCTTCCTGTGCACCGATTTTTTGCAGTCCTTTTCTGGCACGTACATTCAAAACATCTGTTTTAAATTCTATTCTTTCAAACATCAATTGGTCAAACGCAAATTGCATCAGGGTGAATTTGCAGTGGCGGTTCAGGCCTGTTCCGCGGAATTCTCTTCCCAGCCAGGACCAGCCAATTTCAAGCCTGAGGTCATGTTCGGAAATATTTCCCATGCTGGTGCTTCCAATGATCCTGCCACTGGCTTTTTCCAAAATGGTGAGGGGAATTCTGGTTTGAAGCGACTGTTCCCTAAAAGCCGCATCCATCCATTTTTTCAATTGAGTCGGATCAGCAAGATTCAGGGAAAAAAATTTCCACATGTCCGCATCTTGCGATAATAAAAGGAAATCGTTGAAGTCATGCGGTTCCATAGGACGCAACAGAACCTTGTCAGTAGAAAAATCTCCAGGGATGAAAAACATATTTAAAATTAAAGTTTCCAGTCAATCGGGTCGTAACCTTGTTTCATTAAATAGGCATTGGTTTTTGAAAAATGTCGGCAGCCGAAGAAACCCTGGGTAGCCGACAGAGGAGAGGGATGAGCGGCTTTTAACATGTAGTGCTTCCCGTTTGTAATAAGAGCGGATTTCTCCTGTGCAAATTTTCCCCATAAAAGGAAAACAATATTTTCCCTGGTATCAGCAATTTTTTGAATTACAGCATCTGTAAAAATGTGCCAGCCGATTTTTGCATGGCTCATGGGTTCACCAGCCCTTACTGTTAAGGAAGCATTTAACAATAACATTCCCTGGGTGGCCCAGTGGGTAAGGTCTCCGTGGTGAGGTACTGGGTTTCCTGTATCATTTTGGAGTTCTTTGAAAATATTAATAAGGGAAGGAGGTGGTTGAATGCCTTTAGGAACTGAAAAACTCAGGCCCATGGCCTGTTTGGGCCCATGATAGGGATCCTGTCCCAGCAATACCACCTTTAGCTTACTTACCGGTGTCTTTTCAAAGGCATTAAATATTTGGGATCCAGGTGGATAAATGACTTTACCCTGTGATTTTTCAGTTTTCAGGTGATCCCTAATTTGCTTAAAATAGGGTTTTTTGAATTCACTCTCCAGCATTTCCTTCCAGGAAGATTCCATCGCAACATTCATTTTGCAAATTATAAGTCGAAGTTATTGAAACAAAGTCGGCAGGTAGGGATGCAGTTACTCAATATTATTATTTTGTTT
>JANLYU010000266.1:0-10215 GCA_031365785.1 Flavisolibacter sp.
CGGGATTGGAACGTAGTTGGGGAGCAAATGCAAGTATATCCCTGACCTGGATGTGGCTGTCTACCAGTTCCAAGTCGATATGGGCTTTTGATAAATTATTGGACAAAGTGGCGAGGGAATCATAGGTAATGGATGCATTGCGCTGAATGAGACTTCCCGGTGTTTTTATATACAGGTCTTTAAAATAGGTCTGGTGGGAGGCATATAAAATTTCTCCTCTCATTTCATCCAGTTGGAAACCACTTTTTTCTTTCATTGATCCCTGGGTAATTTTACCCATCACGGAATCAGAATTCATTACAAAATTGTCCATGTGCAGCGTGATGCTGTCACCAAGCAGGTGTCCATAATCAAGACCCCTGGCAGCTACGGGATTATTATCATTATCAAATTGTAAAACGTTATTGTTGAGAAGTAAATGTGAAATTCTGAAGTCCCATCCGGCTTTTTTCTGAGCAGCCACTTCCTGTTTTACTTCTTTCACAACAATTTTGGCAGCTTCTTTCCTGCCCAGGCGTATGGCTATTTTTGAATTATTTAATGCCAGCTGGTCGAGATCAATCCTGTTGTTTTGAAGGTCGATCAGTTTCTCTTCAGTTTTTAACTGACCAATATATACTTTAGAATACACGGCAGATACATCATTGTCGTATTGAACTGCAATTTTATTCAGATCAATGGTTCCCACACTAAGTTTCATAGCTATAGGAAGGGTGGCATCTGATATATCCTTAGAAGCAGCTTCTGAAACCATCAGCGGCTTGTATTGCCTTATTTTAGCCTGAACATTTCTGGCAATCAGTGATGGAATGTCAAAATGCTGCAGGTAGGGATCCAGTGTATCGATGGTGGCACTGAGGTTTCCAATGTGCGCAAACATGTCGCTTCCTGTCACCACATCATTATAGGTGAGGTTGATGTTCTCCAAAGCAAGATCGCTGATGTCCAGCTTCATGGGTGCAGAATGAGACGTATCAGCCGCATTTTTTTTAGTCGTAAACGCGTCGGTGACAAATTGAAAATTGAAGAGGGTATCGGGCAAAACACGTTTGATCTTTGCCGTTATATTCTGTAATTCCAGGTCTTTTACTTCCACTTCATTGGAAAACAATTTTAAAAAGTTCAAATGTGCCTTGACCGTACCACCCGAAATGAGCGTGTCTTTTGAAAGGTCTTCGAGGTATACATTTTCCAGGTTGATCTTTCCAGAGAGTCCAAAAGAAATATTACCGACCTCAACCTTGGTCTTCAACTTGTTATGTAAATAATTTTCCACCTTCCCGGTTAAAAAATGTTGGACTGGCGGTGTCAGAAGTAATAAAAAGACGACTATTAAAAACAGGAAAATGAAAAGTATTGTTTTCATTAGGATCCTGGCAATTCTTCTTGGATAGTTAATACTTTTATATTCAGTGACCATGGTTACCGGGGAATGATGCAATTGGTTACAAATTACAGGCCCTGTCCGCTAAGATACAGAATGGTCAAAATGTTTGCAGGAATGGATATTTCTTTTTATTACGTGGAAATCGTGTAGAATTTATTCTACACGATTCATTAACATTAAATAACATTATTTTATATTCTTTTAAATTTTATATCTATTATGATTAAGGTGATCGTGAATGAAGAAATTGATTTAGTACTTACATCCCCACATGAGCAGGTGAATTAAAATAGAACTTGAGGGTGTGTTGACCAACCTTAATGGAATGATTGGATAAATGGTAGGCAATAACCAATATCATGTTGAACATTGGGGAGATGAGTTTATTCGATGGGTAGCTAACTGGAAGATTAAAGTATATATAATACCCAATCCTTTGATTTTTGTTCAATATAAATACATCCTGTTATGTCCACAAAAAGTATTCAAAATACCATTTTGATTAAGGCAACTTCTTCCATTGTATGGGATACTTTGACTTCACCAAAGGAAACCAAGAAATATATGTTTGGTTGTGAAACAGACTCAGACTGGAAAGAAGGAAGCTCCCTTCTTTGGAAAATGGAAATTGATGGAAAGGAGATGGTAGCAGTGAAGGGAAAGATCATAGACCTGGAACCTGGAGTATATCTCGCCTATACGGTGTTTGACCCCAATAGTATCATTCCTGACATTCCAGAGAATTATCTTACTGTTACATATCATTTGCTATACCAGGAAGGTCATACTGTTCTCACTGTTACCCAGGGAGATTTCTCAAAAGTTGCAGAAGGCCAACGCAGGTACCAGGAAGCCTCTAACAATGGTGAGGGATGGAATCCCATTCTTGTTCAGATTAAAGCCATTGCCGAGGCGCATGTGAGTTCCCATCCATGAGGTTAGAAAAGTAATTTGTAGTGGATGGCATCAGGTGTTGTGTTTTGCCCTGGCTATATAGTGTAATGGGATGGACAACCCTAAAAAAAAGTAGATTAGAACCGCAATCTTGGAAAATTGATTTATATTCAATTGCTTAATATGCTTCTGCTTCATCCAATCCTTCTAAATCCATCTAAGCGGATTACCGGAACAGTGATTGGCAACTTGTGACCTGAGTTCCGGAGTGTGGTTACCCAGAAAATCAACTTCATAGTCTTTGTATCAGCAACCACAACTAACTGCATATGCGCAAGTTTTATCTTTCCATCCCCACATGGTTTTTCGTAGCGTTATTATTAGTCAATCAGCAGTATGCCCAGGCACAGGTAACTGAAAAGCAACAATTAAGGATCAGGGATTTTGCTCTTTTTGCAGGCAATGCCGCGGGCAACCACCTTGACTCCATTAATTATGGTGTGAACCTGGGTGTGTCAACAAAAATTACGGGCGACGTGGGTAGCTATATGTATGTAAGAGGCGATGATGCGGTGAATGTTACCGGAAATGTAATCAGCGGCAACCGCGTGCGGGTTAATGGTACCGGCATTTCAGGTACCACCATCGCGGAAAACATTGCCGGTGTTTCGTTTAGTTTGATACAGGGGGGAGGATCTTTTGGAAATATGATCCTGAATGGCAACGCCAGTTTCAATGGATCTGTCAGTGGTAGTGTCAGGCACGCCACAGGAACCACATATAACGGACCCACACCGGTTGGAGGAGAAACGACAGGTACGCTCAGTTTACCTGTACTCCCCGTGTTTCCGGCAACCACTAATTTTAATTATGGTTCCGGGGTTATTACAAGTACGCAGGTATTAACACCAGGGGCTTATGGTACGATTCAATTGAGTGGTAATAATGATTCTATTACTTTTTCAGGACCAGGCGATTATTATTTCAAAGCAATCAACAATAGCTTTAATAATACAAATCCATATCTTTTTAGGTTTGATTTCAAAGGGGATTCTGCTGCCACATTCAGAATCTTTGTAAATGACGATATTATGTTAGGTAATGTTAGGGTGGAGACAATAGGGGGGGATGCTAGTCGTATATACACTGAAACACATGGTAATGGTTTCAACAACAATGGGTTTGCTTTTGATTTAAAAGCTGATTCCAGTTCGGTTGATAAACAACTTAATTGGGCAGGAACGGTTTGGGCATCTAATGGAGGTATTTTTATTGAGCAATCAAGTAATTTCCATGGTGCCTTGATATTTGGTGCTTTATGGTCATCCACCAAAATTGAACTGGGCTTCAATTCGGAAATACAATATGTTCCATTGATTGTTCCTCCCAGTTTTATTCAACCCTACTATCCACCACCACCCGGAGGAAAAGTAGACAGTACGGTTTTGATCGGTGCGGAACTAACATCACTTGCCAGTGTAACCCCTGCTGCAGATACAGTGGAGAATACGGTATTCCGGCTCATTGGGCGCGACAGTGTGATCATTGAAGCCGTTGCGATAAAGGGACAATACCTAAGTTTATATAATTATCTTTTTAGCCTCGGCCTGAGGGATACGGTTTCCAACGGGCCGGGCAGTCTCACCATCACCGGCAAATTCCCGATCGCCAACCTCACGCAACTCAATACGAAGCCGGATACCATTGATTATGTGCGCCCGCTGTTCCCACCGCTCACCAACAGCAATAATCCGATTACGAAGGGCGACAGTTCCATGCGCTCGGATCTGGTCAGGGATGCTTATCATGTCTATGGCCAGGGTGCCAGGGTTGCCGTGATGTCGGACAGTTACAACCGGTCTTCCATAGATACTGATCCTGCCACCATTGATGTGATCAATGGCAACCTTCCGGGTGTGGGCAATCCAAATGGTTTCACGGATCCGGTTGCGGTGTTAAATGATTATCCTTATGGGCGCAGGTCCGATGAAGGGCGGGCCATGATGCAGATCATACATGATATTGCACCCCAGGCTAAATTGGGTTTTAGAACAGGATTTGTCAGTGCCGGAGATTTTGCACTGGGAATAAAACAATTGGCGGATGCCAATTACAATATCATTGTCGATGACATCACGTACATCACAGAACCATTTTTCAGGGATGGTATTGTAGCCAATGCCGTGGACGATGTGGTGCAGAACAAGGGTGTTACGTATTTTTCTGCGGCAGGAAATTTTGGCAATAAATCCTATGAAAGTGTTTTTGTTCCTACCCCTGCGCCTGCGGGCATCACGGGCATGGCGCATAATTTCGGAGGCGCAGAAATATATCAAAGCCTTTCACTTCCTGCTGGAAATTATACCGTAGTGCTGCAGTGGAACGATGATTTTTATTCCTTGCGCCAGGGAACAGGTGCATTGACGGATTTTGATATCTACCTCGTAAGCCCAGCCGGAACCACACTTTTCGGTTTCAACAGGAATAACCTTGGTGGCGATCCCGTGGAAGTGCTTCCTTTTACAGTTACAGCACAATCAGATGCGAGGATCCTGATTGTCAGGGCTGGCCAAAGTCCGGGTGCTCCCAGTTCAATTCCTTTCAAATATGTCATTTTCAGGGGTAATGGATCCATTTCCAATTATATTTCTGCATCGCAGTCAACGGTTGTTGGCCAGGCCAATGCAGTGGGTGCGATCTCAGTGGGTGCGGTACTTTTCAGTAACACCCCTGTCTTTGGAATCAATCCTCCCACTCCTGCTTCCTTCTCCTCCTTCGGTGGTGGAACCGTCAATGGTGTGGTGCGGAACAAACCAGACCTGATGGGTCCCAATGGGGTAAATACAACAGTTTATATGGGAGGAGTGAATATTGATGGTGACGCCTTCCCGAATTTCTTTGGTACCTCAGCTGCAGCACCCCATGCGGCGGCCGTAGCGGCATTACTGATCGAAGGCAAGAAGAAATTTCAGAATGTAGTTATCACGCAACCGCAGATTAAAACCATTCTGCAATCAACAGCAAGTGATATGGATGTACCAGGTTTTGATTACAGAACCGGACCTGGTTTCATTCGTGCAGACGCTGCATTCAGATCTTTTGCGAGTCCAACACCAGTAGTGCGTGGACTGGCACCTACAGATCCTACCTTGACGCCAGGCTTACAACCTATAACGGTGATGGTTACTGGAGATTACCTAAGTAGTCAGACGGTCATTTATTTCAACAATGCACCTGTTGCCACCACCGTGTTGAATGAAAAGCAGGCTACTGCTTCCATTCCTGCCTTCATCAATAACCCGGGTATTAAACTGTATACACCTCCTATCACTTCTTCCAACATCGATGGTGGATTTTCCAATACTTATTACTTCGGCGTTCAAAAAGCAGTAGTAGTTGTTAACGGTGATAATAAGAGTAAAAAATATGGTGAGGTAATGCCTGCTTTCAGTGCGTCAGTTACCGTTAATGGCCTGAGCCTGGCCGCTGCAGGTTTGACCCTTTCCAGCCTGGGTTTGGGAAGCCTTACTTATCAGACCCCTGCCACGACAACTAGTTCAGTGGGCCAATATTTTATAAAGCCCCTTTCACCTTTCGATTCAACCAGCGCCACCGACCAGGTTCTTCTGAATCAATATGATTACAGATTTCAGGACGGGCTGCTCACCATTGGAAGGCTTCCGCTCCTCATTACACCAATCGACAAAACTGTCAACTACGGTGATAAGATATCAGGCATTCAATTCAATTATCAAATCGATGCTGCCTTCCATATTGCCAATCCTTCTACATTTGTATCGAACCTGCAGGCTTACCATGCTTCCAACCTTGTCGATACAGCCTTGGTTCTGGTTGATTCCCGCGCTCTCGTAAATACCAGAGCCCTGGTAAATTCAGACCTGATCAACCTGAGCATGATGGTCAGTACGCGGGCGTTGGTGAATACACGTGCATTAGTGAATACACGTGCCTTAGTGAACGGTGGCCCACAGACAAATTACTTTGTTGATGTATCACCTGAGGCTGTATTCAATTATGAACTGGATTCCGCCCACGGTACACTGGTCAATTCACGCGCATTGGTGAATACGCGTGCACTGGTGAATACAAGAGCATTGGTGAATGGTGATGCCATTGTAAGCAGCCGCGCACTGGTAAATACCCGTGCACTGGTGAATGGAGATGCGTTAATCAACAGCGCTACTACCAACAGTTCCAGCAATACCAATGTGGCGGTGGTCATTGATTCCCTGGATTACTATGATGGAACTACCGGCGTGCTTACCATTCCAGCATTCAAGTCAATCAATATGATAACCGGCTTTACTGCAGGAAGTCATTTTATAGTACCCGGAGCGCTTTTGTCTGATAATTATGATATCACTTACCGGTTCGGGCACTTGAATATTCTGCCTGTTCCTTTAAGTGTGAAGGCGGATAACAAATACATCAATAAAGGAGCGCCGCTGCCGCCAATGACTTCAACGATTGCAGTGCTGCAATACCAGGATACTACCAAGATCACGTCACAGCCCATATATACCATAGCACCCAGTTATACAGGTGCGGCAGGTATTTATTCCATCACCCCTTCCGGCCTGATTTTGAAAGATGAAGGTTTACCACATACACAGAATTATTCTATTACTTATACACCAGCCACACTTTTTGTAAATCCTTATGGTGCAGGAACCAAGCAAGTACAGACCAGGCTGGAATGCGTGGAATATGTAGCCAATGCGGTGGGTTTGAAATGGGTGGCACACTTTACTTATAAGAATGGCAATACCAAGCCTGTATATGTACCGGTTGGTCCGAATAACATGTTGTATGGCCTTTGCAGTTTTAATGGAACTCCACCTACGGTGTTCAATCCGGGATATGGTCACTTCGAAATACGGTTCGACGGACTCGTGCTTTTCTGGGTGCTGAAAACCAATGAAAACACTACACTTGCTACCTCAATTTCGTTTGCTAACTTCCTCAGTGTGAGATGTGGTTCAGGTACTTCTACTACCACAACGATAAGCAAACAGGCACAGGATGCTGAAACCAGCAAGCCAGTTACAACAAGCAGCTCCCGCAGCGAACTAACAGTTGAAAAAGCATTTTTGTTTCCCAACCCGGTACGGAGTAGTGTATTCATTCAACTGGGCAGGTCAAGCATTTTGGAGAAAAACATCCGCGTGATGGAGCCCAGTGGAAGGAGTTATGGAGTTAAAATTGTCAAACGCACTGGAACATTGGAGCTGGATGTATCTGGACTTGCCAGGGGTGTATATTTTATAAGGTTTACAGAAGGTGAAAATGACAGAACTTTGAAATTTGTGAAACTCTAGGACTTTCTGCAGACAGGCTTGCCATAAATGGATCATTGTAACCAGTGAAAACAGTAAAACAATTTTTATGAAAAGAAAATTGATGATTCTCTGTGTCCTTTTTATGTGGGGTCACCTTTCGGGTGTAGCACAGAAAAAAGGAATCAATGCGGCCGATACGGTAAAAGTCAATGCATTACTGCAATTGTTTAAGGAAACTGTGGGCGCTTCCCAGGATCAATCAATAGCCTATGCTATGGAAGCCAAAAACCTTTCTGAGAAGATCAATTATAAAAAAGGTCTGGCTTCTGCGTTGAAGAGCATTGGCATCGCTTATTATTATTCTGGGAAAACCCTGGAAGCATTGAATTACTGGCAGCAATCCCTGAAAGTTTTTGAAAGCATTAAGGACAAAACAGGAGTGGCCAATATCCTCAGTAACATTGGTGCCATCTATTTTGACCAGGCAGATGATGAAAAGGCTCTGGAATACTACCTGCGGTCTTTAAAAATTGCAGAGCAGCTGGGCGACCCCTTACGCATTGCTACCGCACTCAATAATGTGGGGGGAGTGTATGCCAATAAGAAAGCTACTTACAGGAAAGCACTCCCGTATTTTTTGGAAGCACTTCCATTGGCTGAGGCAACTGGTGATAAGGAAGCTATCCGCACCACTGCATCCAATCTGGGAGAAGTGTATGCTTCCATTAACCAGGATTCACTATCCTTGAAATTTTATAATAGGTCACTTCAAATAGGGGGTGATTCTGAAAGTAGCCCCTATACGTATAATTTAATGGGAAAGCTGTATGCTAAAAGAAGTGCCTTTGAAAAAGCGCTTTATTATCATGAAAGGGCTTACAGCATTGCGAAAAAATTCAATGGCCAGCTTGACCTTGTACAATCCTTGTTAGGAATGGGAAACATTTATGAACAAAAACAAAATTTCACGTTAGCAATAGAGAAGTTCCGGGAAGCAGAGCATATTGCCAATGAAATTAAAGCTTATAAAGAACTGGAACATGTATATAATGGGATGTCTGCGTCATTGGCAGCTATTGGCGATTTCAGTAAAGCTTATGAATATAAAACAAAGCATGCTTCCATCAAAGACAAGTTGTATGACGAAGCCAAGGACAATAAGATCGCGTTCATGCAGTATGATTTTGACCTGCAGAAAAAAGAGGTGACCATCAGTTTGCTTACAAAAGAGAATTCATTGAGGGCATTGCAATTGAACCGCCAGCGTATTCTGCGGTCAGCCCTCATCATTGTGCTGATCCTTATTCTAATTATTGTTTACATCATGTTTAAGGGTTACAGAGCTAAAGCTCGGATCAATAAATTGCTGGACCTGCAAAAAAATAAAATTGAGCAATTACTGATCAATATTCTTCCTGCACCGGTTGCCAGGGAATTACAGGAAAAAGGAGAAGCTACTCCAAGAAATTATGATTCCGTTTCAGTAATGTTTACCGACTTCAAAGGGTTTACAACGATTGCAGATACACTATCACCGGAGCAGGTAGTGGATCAATTGAATACGTGTTTTATGGCATTTGATAACATCATTGAAAAATATAACCTGGAAAAGATTAAAACTATTGGCGATTCTTACATGTGTGCCGGAGGTGTGCCGTTGTTGGATGAACAGCATGTTTATAAAATGATCAAGGCCAGTCTGGAGATTCAGAATTATATGATGATTTACAACATGCAAAAAGAACAAAAAGGACAAGCCGTTTGGGACCTCAGGCTTGGCATTCATGTGGGGCCGGTAGTAGCTGGAGTAGTAGGAAAGAAAAAATATGCCTATGACATTTGGGGAAGTACGGTTAACATTGCCAGCAGAATGGAAAGTAACGGATCTCCTGGAAGGGTCAATATTTCCTATCATACTTATGAGTTGATCAAGGATAGATTTGTTTGTAGTCCGCGCGGTAAAATATATGCTAAGAATGTGGGTGAAATCGATATGTTCTTCGTAGAGCATGAAATCAATCCCTTTGCTGAAATCAAGCCCGTCTATGACCCTGCTTTGCAGGAGCTTCAACGTTTACAGCCGGAAATAGGAGAAGCCATTCCTACAACACATACACGGTGATGAGAGTCAAGTTAGGAAATGCATAACTGATATTATATATTTCATTGATATGGATCGCAATGAATTCATTAACTTCTTCATTAGAAAACATGTTGATTGAGCTATAACCTCATTGGATAAAACATCCTAGAACGCTTCATGCAAATCGTTTCAGTATAAATAGTAAAACAAAGATTTGGATGTATTTCATCTTTAACTCTGCAGTACTGGGAAATAAAGTTTCATGGAGTGATTTATTAACCATTAATTAATCGTTTCTATAAAAAGAATAAAGTGTCGATTATCTTTTGAGATTTAAGGTTGCTATCTCTGTTCGTTAAAATTATATAAGGGAAATTATTAAATTAATAATTTTATTTAGGATAATGTGCAAGTTTCTACTCACCACAATATCTTCCCATATATTTTGTTTGAAAATTTAAAAAAATCAAGACGTTTTATATAAACAAACCTACTTCTTAAACTTGGTACATAATTTTGAATATCAAATAAGTCTTACCCCTAAAAAAACA
>JANLYU010000281.1:0-3321 GCA_031365785.1 Flavisolibacter sp.
GGTACAATTTGGCATAGGGTGCAAATTGTGCAGGGTTGCCTCCGATAATAGCCAGTGCCATGGGCAATCCAAATTCTGCCGCACGCACCACCGATTCAGGTGTTCCTCCTACAGCTACCCAGATTGGCAAATGTTTTTGAAATGGCCTGGGATACACGCCTAAGTGATCAAGTGATTGTGTTTTCTTTCCTTTCCAGGTGATCACTTCTTTTTCATTGAGTTGGACCAGCATGTCGAGCTTCTCTGAAAATAAATCGTCGTATTCATTCAGGTGATATCCAAAAAGTGGGAAAGATTCAATGAATGATCCGCGACCTGCCATGATCTCTGCCCTGCCGCCAGATAAAAGATCCACGGTGGCAAAGGATTGAAACACTCTTACAGGGTCATCCGAACTTAACACCGTAACAGCACTCGACAGCCTGATATTTTTTGTAGTGACGGCCGCTGCACCAAGCACCACGGCTGGAGCTGATACAGCATAATCCGGCCGATGGTGTTCTCCCAAAGCAAATACATCTAGCCCTGCTTCGTCGGCGAGTTTGATTTCCTCCATCAGGTTCCGGAGTCGCTGATGCGCACTGATACTTATTTTTGTTACAGGATGCATTCCAAGGTCAGCAAAAGTGTAAAGACCAATTTCCATATGAAAAATATTAATGATTAATATAAGATTCTATAAGCCATGCATCCATCCTGCTATCTGAATGATTTCTTCCAATTAAATTCACTTAATTACAACTATGCATTCTCAATCTGTGCCCACCTGAGAAAGTTAATAGGTAGTAATTATTTTTTCACTTAGATTAAAGTCATTTTATATTTTTTATGTTTTAGAATTTCATCATCAATTCTTTTCAATGACATTCGTCTCTATCACCCGACTCCGCTTACGCTCTGGAATTTATTTTGTACCGTTTTTCTGGCATGCGATACAATCGGGCAACCAGATCCAGAAAGCCAAAGGTTTCATCAAAGGAAAAACATTACTCGATAAACATCTTACTTTCTGGACGATATCACTCTGGAAAGAGGAGGCTGACATGCGGGCTTACAGATCTGCGGATGCCCATAAAAAAGCAATGCCTAAATTGCAACTATGGTGTGATGAAGCTTCTGTGGCTCACTGGCAACAGGAAACAGAAGAATTCCCAGAATGGAAAACAAGTTACGACAGGATGGTTCTTGAAGGAAGGGCATCCAAGGTCAGGCATCCATCCTCACAACACCTTTCCATGCAGGTGCCACCACCGCGCTACCCGTCCAAAACAGAACGTATCTTACTTCCAAAGCATTGATATGGCGGAAACAATTCAACCACTCGGCAGATCTGTATTCGGGAATATTGCCAATCAGGATCAGGTATTGAACGAACAGGAAGCCCTTTCCCTTCTGCATGAATGGGTGGAGAATGAACGACTCAGGTTGCATATGAAACAGGTGGCCGCATTGATGAAAGCTTGGGCCATAGAAAAAGAAGGCCTTCCAGAAAAAGAAGCTCACAAATGGTGGATGGCCGGTTTACTTCATGATGCAGACTGGGAAAAGTATCCTTCCGATCATTGCCATATGATTATTGAAGAACTGGAAAAAAGAAAAATAGATCCTGCGGTGATTCACTGCATTGCTTCCCATGGTCCCCGTTACTTCGGTGTAGAACCAGAAAATAGCATGGACAAAATGATCTATGTGTTTGATGAATTGTCTGGTTTTATCCATGCCTCTGCCCTGATAAGACCAGGAAAATATGAAGGCATGGACGTCAAAAGCATCCAGAAAAAACTTAAAACCCCTTCTTTCGCGGCACAGGTAAGCCGGGAAGATATAGCTGACGCCATTGGTAGAATACAAACTCCGCTTGATGAGATCATCACATTTGTAATTGAACACCAGAAAAACATCAATTGACAAACTTTCATCGCTACATCCAACAACGATAGTTACAGGTGATACCGTCAAAAGTGACAACTGTCCACACTTTCTTCAGAATGATACGTTGAACTGTTAAACCTTTTAACAAATAGCCAGTCTACACTTCATACCCTCCCAGATTTACCACACAAATTCCTAGCATGAGAAGATTATATATTTTCCTGACCTTCCTCGCGACCCTGTGTTTTTACAGAGTCCAGGCACAGGATTCGGTGGGATTCCATGTAATTATTTCCAACACCGATGTTTCTTTTATGAATACCACCGTGCTTCATGGGGATGGTATAAAAAAAGCTTTTTGGTCTTTTGGAGATGGCACTTCTCTAGTAACAACACCTTTGGCAGGAACCCAACACCATTATGCAGCAGCTGGTGTTTATGTGGCTTGCCTGAACATATTTAAATACGTGAGCAATGGTGTGAATGATTCCATTCTTACCGGACACTCCTGCAGGGAGATCCATATCAGTGTTTTGAGTGGTGATAGCTGCCACGCCAATTTCACTGATGCGCCGGGAGCGAGTTCCTTACTAACCAGAATATTTTTTGCGCAGCCCTGGCATAACCACCTTAAAAAACCTGAGAAGATATGCTGGACTTTCGGTGATGGCCGCGATACCTGTATCAGTTACAGTGCCACGCTGGTAAATGATTACAAAGTAGAACACCACTATGCGCAGCCAGCAAATTATACGGTTTGCGTTACTATAAAATACCAGGGCGGATGCCAATCCACATTTTGCCGGGAAGTAAAGGTGGAAACGGGCGACCCCTGCAAAGCTGATTTTTCGGTCGAAGCTATCACCGCCTCTCCCCTCAGCCGGAAATTCATTGCTTTACCCTGGAGCAGTCTTCAGAAAAAACCGCTGAAGATCTGCTGGCAGTTTGGCGACGGACACGATACCTGCGTGTCATATAATGTCTCCTTCACTGGCAGCATGGTGGTGAACCATACTTATTCACACGACGGATCCTATCCTGTTTGCATAAAGATTTTTTATGACGGCGGGTGTGAAGCATTGAGATGCAAATCCATTACGCTTGCACCTGAACCACATTCAGACACCTGTTATATAAAAGTGTTTGAAGTATTTACTGGCAGTACCCAACAAGAACGCCATTTTTATACCGCGACGTCACCGAACCGGATAGCTGAAAAAATATGCTGGGATTTTGGAGATGGAAGTGATACCTGTATCGTGCTGCCACATCCTAATTCACCACAATCGCTTTCCGCTGTGCACATTTACCCGGCTCCAGGTATTTATCATGTATGCGTGAAAGTAGCTTATGCCGGTGGTTGCAAGGCTTTGTATTGTAAAGAAGTACAGGTGAAGTCCACCACAGATATCTGTGGTGGACTTCACCTGTACTTCTTTACAATACAAA
>JANLYU010000316.1:0-1529 GCA_031365785.1 Flavisolibacter sp.
TATCCCAAACCTTTCCCATTTCTGTTTTAATCGTTCGTGCCGGGAATTTTTTGATCACCATATAATCATGCGTAGCCATAACAATGGTTGTGTTATAATCCCTGCAGATATGAAAAAGAAGCTGCATGATCTCATCACTGGTTTCGGGATCAAGGTTACCCGTTGGTTCATCAGCCAATATTAATTTAGGAGAATTTAATAAGGCCCTCGCCACATCCATACGTTGCTGCTCGCCACCACTTAATTCAAAAGGCATTTTAAATCCCTTTGAACGCAGACCCACTTTATCTAATACATCCTGTATCTTTTCATCCATGAGTTTCACATCTGTCCAACCGGTTGCCCGCAAAACAAATCTCAGGTTTTCATTTACATTCCGATCAGTCAACAATTGAAACTCCTGGAAGACGACCCCGAGGTTACGGCGGAGATAAGGAACTTTCTTCCAATCCAGGCCCCGCAGGTTATAACCCGCCACCGTTCCTTCACCTTCTGTCAATGGCAGTTCCCCATACAAAGTTTTCAACAGGCTCGATTTACCGGTACCGGTTTTTCCAACAAGATATACAAATTCTCCTTTGTTAACGGTAAGGTTTACATCCTGCAATACAAGGTTGTTTCCCTGGTAGATGTTGACGTGGCTCAGTTCTATAATGGGTTCTGACATGCTGAAGTGGTTTGTTGCAAAATAATGTAAAGAAGGTTAATATTCTCAAAAAACTAATTCCTGGTCTCCAAGAATTATTGATAATGATTTTGTGGTCCAATTTTCCACCCTGCCAATTACCTGTGCATCTACCCCAAAACTTTTTGATACGCTGATAATTGTATCCGCATCCTTTTCATTGGTATAGATCTCCAGTCTTGTACCCATATTAAAAACCTGGTACATTTCACGGTCATCAGTTTTGCTGGCTTCCTGTATCAGTTTGAAAATCACCGGGGGCTCAAACAAATTATCTTTTACAATACGAACATTTTCCGGAACATATTTCAAACACTTTGTTTGTCCGCCGCCGCTGCAATGGATAAGGCCATGGATGGAATCGAAATGATTTTCCAATATTTCTTTCATCACTGGCGCAAAAGTTCTTGTTGGACTTAATAGAAGTTGGCCGATGGTTGTTGGCCGTTGGCCGTCTTTGATTTCATCAGTGATCCTATGAGGACCAATGTAAACAACATGCTCATCCAATGAAGTGTCGTAGGATTCATGAAACCTTGCTCCATAGGTTTTATGAAGCAGATCATGTCGGGCACTGGTCAATCCATTGCTGGCAATGCCACTGTTGTATTCCGTCTCATAATTAGATTGCCCAAAACCAGCTAAACCAACTATGACATCACCCGCCTTAATCTTTTCATTGGTTACTAATTTTGACTTTAGCCATCTTGCCGTCATTGTTCCATTAACTGCGATCGTTTTTACCACATCTCCCACATCGGCGGTTTCACCACCCATATAATTAATGTTGATACCAAATCCTTTCATTTTGTCAAAAAATTCCTCGCTGCCATTGATGATCGCT
>JANLYU010000383.1:0-5384 GCA_031365785.1 Flavisolibacter sp.
ACTGCCTGAACCTGCTGACTTACATTCCGGTTGATGCAGTTGAGGTCATCAAAAGCCGTCTCCAGTCTTTTTATAAAACTTTCTTCGCCTTTTCTCAGCCACACCCGGGGATCATAATACTTTTTATTAGGTTTGTCATCGCCTTCCGGATTTCCCAATTGACCCTGCAGGAAAGCCTCATTTTTTTTGTAAAACTGGAGGATGCCTTCCCAGTAAGCCCATTGCAGATCCGTATCTAAATTCATTTTTATGGCACCATAACTAATAGCTTCCCGGATTTGGTTTTGAGGAGAACCACTTCCGCCATGAAAAACAAAGTATACAGGTTTATCACCAGTTTTAAAATGTTCCTGAATATATTCCTGGCTGTTGCGCAATATATCGGGTCTTAGTTCCACATTACCTGGCTTGTACACACCATGAACATTACCAAATGCTGCCGCTATTGTAAATAAACTTCCTACTTTTTTTAATTCCTCATAGGCAAAGGCTACTTCTTTAGGCTGGGTGTATAATTTATCATTTTCAATCCCACTATTATCTACTCCATCTTCTTCTCCTCCCGTAACTCCCAACTCAATTTCTATTCCCATGCCCAAGGGCGACATCCTTTTAAAGAATTCAACTGAAGTTTTAATATTCTCTTCGATTGGTTCTTCAGAAAGATCCAGCATATGAGAACTGAAAAGAGGCTGACCCTTCTCCTTGAAGTATTTCGTCCCTTCGTCTATCAGTCCACTGATCCAGGGAAGCCATTTCTTCGATGCATGGTCGGTATGTAATACTACTGGCACTCCATAGTGTTTGGCCACATTGTGAATATGCAGGGCTCCGGAAACAGCACCGGCAATATTTGCCTGTAACTGGTCATTAGGCATTCCTTTCCCGGCAATAAATTGGGCTCCGCCATTGGAGAATTGAATAATTACCGGTGAATTAACTTTGGCAGCCGTTTCAAGCGTTGCATTGATACTGTTGGTACCAATCGTATTAACCGCCGGCATGGCAAAACCATTTTCTTTGGCATCCTGATAAAGTGCTTCCAGTTCTTTTCCAAAGAGCACACCTGGTTTATATTTTTTCATGTTGATTTTTGCTTTAATGATGTTTACCAGCAAGCCTCGTAGGCGAATTGCTAAGATAAGTGTTTGTCCTGACAGGCCATGGTAAGAGGATGGGGGCTATGCGGAGTAATTGGTTTTGATATGACTGATCCAAGATATCCGGTTACCCATTCCCGGCTCATCAGTCTGCAATCTTTCCCAGATTTCTTTGGATGCGGGACAAATGAGGTTTCAAAACAAAACGCAGCACTTGTTTTACAATTTCACCCATGGTCTTGCACCTTTGAAAATTGTTGTTTTCGAAATGGTCTGACAATTCATGGCCTAATTGAAAAACTTTGTCATCAGTTGAAATCCTGTCCCTGATCATGATATTCAACAGGTCCATGATCCTGTACCTGGAGGCCGCCATCCGGTAAGCAATCAAAGTCCTTTCTTCTGCCTGGTATTGCTCGATGGAATCCTTATTGAGGTGCTTCATGGTTAAGTCAACCAGCGGCTGGTTTTCTTTGAAAAACTGAGGCAGGTACAAATTTTTTCTTCCTTCATAAGATTGCTGATCAAAATCAATAGCCCTGATCCTGTACTGGTAGTCTTCTATATCCGGAGTAATGTTCACTACAAAATTATAACTACGCATATCACCTAACAGGCGAATAAAACATCGCTCATTGAACTTTACGAATTCTTTAGCCAACCGGATCTTATTGGTTTCCTGCCGGTTGATATAGTCCTTTACAAAAATATCGCCTGGCAAACCTGGTATATGCTCTTCCACCAATGTATCCTTTCCTGTCAGAAAACTCATTCTGTTGGGTGACAATATATGTTCCAGCTCCAATCCATACACCCTTGAAGCGTCTTCTTTTTTAATATAATAATGATCGTAATTGTCGTTGTATCGGTTCACAATACGGATACGAAAAGGGTTAGAATTTCCAAAAGTGCAATAGTCAATCCTTGATACATCGAGGTGCTTGGTAAAAGAATAATCGCCTTCTGTTTTGATGATGGCATATAAATTAATCAGCCCTTCTTTAAGATATTCCCATTCTTTCATATCATACAAGGCCTTTTCCCAGAGGGTATCTTTTCCTGACTTATCAAGTATAGGAACTGAATAGGTAATGTTCACCAGGTCGTTATACGAAACGGGTAAGGCGATCTCCCTTCCATGTATTTTAAGATATTTGCGAAGGACGGAAGTGACAGGGAAAAAAATCTTTTTCCTGGAAGGCTGGTCATTTTCCTGCTGCATGCTTTAAAGATAAAACTTGTTGTTGCAGTTGTTTGAAATAAGCAGGTGCAAATAAAAGCCTGCTTCCATACCAGCTGAACATTTCTCCATCAACCAGCAACAACTTCTTATCTGGCAGAATAGATTGTAATTCGTTCAGGTGTTTTTTATTAAAAGGATAGGGCTCAGAGGAAAGCATCAAAAGGTCCAAGGGAAGTTGCCGGAGTTCATCTGCTTCTATGACAGGATATCTTTTTTGATGGCTGAACACATTGCTGAAACCAGCACACGCCATCATATCGTGAATAAAAGTATCCCCACCGACAGTCATCCATGGTGAACGCCAGATCAGGTAGGCAGAAGTGATGGGGGAGCGGTGGGTAATTAATTCCTGAAAGCGTTGCCTGATCTCATGAACGAGTGTAAGTGCTTCAGGTTTTTTGTGTACAAGAATTCCGACAGCAAGGATCATGTCATAAGCATCCTGAAGTGTATTCACATCACTGACCCATACTGGGAATTCCTTTGACAATTCTTCCACCTGGTGCCGGTCATTTTCTTCTTTGTTTGCAATAACAAGATCTGGCGAAAGCATACGGATGGTATCAAGGTTCAACTGCTTGGTGCCGCCTATTTGTTTTTTACTTTGATGCCAACTTTCCGGATGAATACAAAATTTGGTGATGCCTACCACTTCCTCATTTAAACCGAGGTAGTACAGCAATTCAGTTTGTGAAGGGACGAGTGAAATGATCTTTCTGGGAATTTTTTCCAGGGTAACCGTGCGCCCTATCTGATCCACATATTGCATGGACAAATATAGAAGAGGAAATTAAATCATTACTATCACCCCCCCTGCTTCACCCTTTAGGTGTAAAGCAGGAGGAAGGCTCCTTCCAATTAATTCAGTAGGATTGGTGATAGGATACAGTCTTCTCGAACGGTTTGTTTTCAATGGACTGGATGGTTCAATAGGATTAGGATCTAAAAACGGTTTTCAATGGACTGGACAATGGTTTTCATTCTACTTCTACGAGTAGTTGGATACTGGCCGGTTTACCGGGGCTGGTTTCATAGGTTGGATACAGTTTCGAATATTTGGTTTTCACAGAGCCGACACGGGCGGTTGATGGATATTGGATGGTTTGGATTTGGATTCAATGGTTTCTCAGGGATTGGATATTCATCAACTTCTGATACAAAAGTATAGCCTGCAGGCGGTCTGTACAATGGCATATATGCCCTATTTACGGCTTATGGTAATTACGCTGAGGTGGGTATTATTGCTAATGAAAGGAAGGGGAATGAACGTAAAAATTTATCGTGATAATACGTTTTTACTCTTTCAGATCTGAAATCACTGATGAATACAGGAAAAAAAAGATCTCATACATCTTTCCAATGATTCATGCTACCAAAATTATTACTGGTTACAAGTTAACCGATATGCAAGTTCTTTACCCTAAGACAATGCCTGGATCACATCATATTTGGTAACGATATGGAAATTTCCACTTTCATCCTTGGCCAATACAGCTCCATTTTCTTTATTGATGAGGGTTCGCAATTTCTCTAGGGGTGTATCAAAAGCTACTACTGGAAAAGGTTTTTCCATTTCATGCGCTACTTTTTCCGTCTTGATCTCAGGATTGCTAAACACTTTTTGAAACAATCCGCTTTCACTGATGGACCCTATCAGGTCAGTATGGTTTTTAATTACAGGTATGTGCTCAATATCAAATTTTTTCATGAGTTCTACTGCTTCCGCAATGGATTGCGAAGGTTCAATGGTGATGAGCTTTTGCTTTCCCCTGGCATTCACCACATCTTTAAAGGATTTGACGTCAAAAAAACCTCTTTCAGCCATCCACTGGTCATTATATACTTTAGCCACATACCTGCTGCCATGGTCATGCAGGATGGCTACTACCAGGTCCCCCTTTTTCAATTTGTTTTTGAGTTGAAGCAAACCCGTAATACAACTGCCTGCGCTATAGCCGCAAAAAAGCGCTTCTTCCTTGGCCAACCTTCTTGTCATCACAGCTCCATCCTTATCGGTGACCTGCTCAAAGTGATCAATAAAGCGCATGTCATAATTTTGTGGAACAAAATCTTCACCGAAGCCTTCACTAATGTAGGGATGCACTTCATTCATGTCTATTTCACCCGTCCGGAAATATTTTGTGAGCAATGACCCGTATACATCTATTGCCCACACCTGAATTGAAGGATTTTTTTCTTTTAAAAATTGAGCCGTACCCGTAACCGTTCCCCCTGTACCAGCTGTGACTACAAGATGTGTGATTTTACCATCCGTTTGTTTCCAGATTTCTGGTCCCGTAGTTTCATAATGCGCCAGCCTGTTGGCCAGGTTATCATATTGGTTCATCAGATAAGAATTCGGCACTTCCCTCGCCAGTCGGGCAGCTACCTGATAATAACTCCTGGGATCTTCAGGTTCCACATTTGTAGGACAAATAATTACTTCTGCTCCGAGTGCCCTCAGGATGTCGGCCTTGGATGCCGACTGTTTATCTGTTGTTGCAAAAATGCATTTGTAACCTTTCACCACAGCAGCCATTGCCAAACCCATTCCGGTATTTCCAGAAGTACATTCAATGATAGTTCCCCCTGGTTTCAATTTTCCTTCTGCTTCAGCCACTTCCACCATCTTCACTGCCATGCGGTCTTTGATGGAATTACCAGGATTGAAATATTCTACTTTCGCAAAAACATCGCAAGGCAAATCCCTGGTAATTTTATTCAACCTTACAAGCGGCGTATTGCCAATGGTTTCCAATATATTGTTCTTAACATCCATATTACTGTATTGCAGGCAAAAATAAGATTTCGCTGAAGGATACGATAAACATCATCATGTATGTTTACCAGGCACCCTTGAAGCAGGTGGTCCATAGTCCACCCGAACACGGCATACGCCGCAACCCCGGCTCGTCAGGCGGGCACTGCAGCGGGGCTCGGCGCGCTCCCCGGGGAATCCATCGGTCTCATCGCCCCGGCCGGGAACGGCGCGCGCCAAGGGTCGGGGTTCGTGCTCCAACGGCAGCGCGGCGTCCCGATCA
>JANLYU010000386.1:0-1513 GCA_031365785.1 Flavisolibacter sp.
CGACAGGAAGAAGATTTTTTACAAAAGTGGTCGCAGCAACGCCTGAAGAAAAAACAATATTTCAGAAAGTTGTCTGTAGGCCTTCCGTTGGGAGTTGTAATAGCCGTAGCAGTGCTGGTTAATTTTCTTTCCGGGTGGTATCCAAAGGCCGATATGGAACTTCATCGCGATGCATCAGTGGTGATTGTGGTTCTGATTGCGGTGGTGGCGATCGTCGTATTCATGGCGGTATTTTCAGTACGTCATAAATGGGATTTGAATGAGGTGCGATACCAGGAACTACTTTATAAAAAAGATACAATTGATTGATGCAGCAGTTGCATTAAAATTCTCGTCAAAAAATAAATGATTTCATGATCAAGAATATTTTAGCAGCCTGTTTTATTTGGCTTACTTTTTCCGGATGCCTGAAAAGTCCTCCTCAGCCTGCCAATCAGTGCAACCCTAATTATGATCCCTGCCAGTTGAAAGCGCCTGCATCAGAAATCCAGGCGGTAAAGGATTATCTGACGGCTACAGGTATTACCGCCACCCAGCATTGCAGTGGTTTGTTTTATAACATCGATGTTATGGGAACAGGTGCTTCTCCCAATGTATGTTCCAATATCCTGGTCACCTATGAAGGCAAATTGACCAATGGAAATGTGTTCGATTCCAGAAGTACTCCTCTCAGTCTTAATCTGAGTAGTGTGATTTTGGGTTGGACCATTGGAATACCATTGATCAAAGCCGGTGGACGTATCTACCTGTATATTCCACCGACACTTGCCTATGGAAGTGCCAGTGCAAGCGGCATACCTGCTAATTCCATCCTTATCTTCCGCGTGGACCTTGTTTCCGTACAGTAAATTGACTGCACAGAGTACATTTGGTAAATTTCTATGGTGGGACACGAGGCAATATCTGTGTTTGACATGTTTAAAATTGGAGTGGGGCCATCCAGCTCACACACACTGGGGCCATGGCGTGCCGCCCAGCGCTTGATTGCTTCACTTGCTGAAAAAGGTTGGCTTCACCAGGTGAAAACACTGGAAGTATTGTTGTATGGTTCACTGGCAAAAACAGGGAAAGGACATGGAACTGACATTGCCGTTCTCCTGGGTTTGAGTGGTGATGACCCGGTTACCTTTGAAGTGGAGCGCATCACGGAAAAGGTGAATGCGATCACTTCTACAAAACTTCTTTCACTGGATGGTAAGTTTGATCTGTTTTTTGATCCTGCTACCAACATTCAATTTCTATTTTCAGAAACTCTTCCTTATCACCCCAATGCTTTGAGCTTTTTGGTGACCTTAACCTCTGGTAATTCGTTCTCGGAAACTTATTATTCAGTGGGCGGAGGATTTGTAGTGAAGGAGGGTGAAACAACGTCAGCGCGCCTGGCAGGACGGTAAAATCACCCGCGGTGCGCGGCGCCTCAACCTCGCCCGTGTCGGCATAAAAAACATTGGCGTTGATGACGCCGTCCCGGTCCAGGAAGACGGCCTTCACCATCAGCGGGTGGATTCCCACT
>JANLYU010000395.1:0-11087 GCA_031365785.1 Flavisolibacter sp.
CCAGCAGATAACAGATCACACTGGAAAAAACAACCATGATGTTCAGGGATGGTTTTGTCAGCTGCAGGTAGTCCTTCAGCTTACTGTTCTTTCCATTCGCAGTCAACTGATCTGAATGACCCATGCTCCTTGCATGTTTACCGTGCATGCAACACCTTTATGTCTATGTCAAAAAACTACTAATGCTTTGACTCATTCTGATTCACAGGTTCTGTCTGTGGAATGAAATCCCTTCCATCCTTTCCATAATCATAAGGCCAGCGGAATACTTCAGGTATTTCACCAGGCCAGTTTCCATGCCCTGGATTTACCGGTGTGGTCCATTCCAGAGTATTAGCGCCCCACGGATTGGTTGTCCTGACCTTCCTTCCTTTAAAAATGGAATAGAAAAAATTAAAAACAAACATCAGGCTTACTGCAAATACAATGATGGAGACCACAGAGATCATTCTGTTAAGGTCTGAGAATTTATTAAAAGTGGTCCAGGGCGTCAGGTCAAGGTAACGGCGGGGCACACCTGCCAAACCCATATAGTGCATGGGCCAGAATATGAGGTAAGCTCCTGCGATCGTAACCCAGAAGTGAATATAGCCAAGAGTATTATTGAGGTATCTTCCAAACATTTTCGGATACCAGTGGTACACCCCGGCAAACATTCCAAAAAAGGCAGACACTCCCATCACAATATGGAAGTGGGCAATCACGAAGTAGGTATCATGCACGTGAATGTCAATGGTGGAATTTCCCAGCCATATGCCGGTGAGACCGCCCGATATGAACATGCTCACAAATCCTATCGCAAACAACATCGCTGGCGTGAACCTGATATTTCCCCTCCATATAGTAGTAATCCAGTTAAATACTTTGATGGCAGAAGGAATGGCAATCAGTAAGGTCAGTAACACGAAAACAGATCCCAGGAAAGGATTCAAACCCGTTACAAACATGTGGTGAGCCCATACGAGGAAGGCCAGGATAGCAATGGCAAATAAGGATCCTACCATGGCCATATAACCAAAAATGGGTTTGCGCGAATTGACACTCATGATCTCTGAAACCATTCCCATGGCAGGAAGAATAATAATATATACTTCCGGGTGACCCAGGAACCAGAATAGGTGCTGATATAAGATCGCGCTTCCACCTTCATTCGGGAGGATCTGACCTGCTGCATAAATATCACTTAAGTAAAAGCTGGTACCCATGTTGCGGTCGAACAGCAGCAATATAAAACCTGATAATAAAACAGGGAAGGATAATACGCCCAGGATGGCAGTGAAAAATAAAGCCCAGATGGTCAGCGGAAGCCGGGTCATGCTCATTCCTTTGGTGCGCATGTTAAGTATGGTGGCTATATAATTCAATCCGCCCAGCAGGGAGGATACAACGAACAAAGCCATACTGGTGATCCACAGGTCAGTTCCTGACCGTGAGCCCAGGTTCGCACTTCCAAGTGCACTTAATGGTGCATACATGGTCCATCCTCCACTGGCAGGACCGGTGGAAATGAACAAAGAAATCATCATTACCACACCTGCTGTAAAAAAGAACCAGTAAGAAAGCATGTTCAGGAAGGGGGATGCCATATCGCGCGCGCCAATCTGCAAAGGGATCAGCAGGTTGGCAAAAGTTCCGCTCAAACCAGCAGTCAATACGAAGAAAACCAGAATGGTTCCATGCATGGTAATGAGGGCGTAATAAAATTCAGGACTGATCCTGCCTCCTTTGGCCCACTTTCCAAAAACGGATTCCAGAATGGGAAATGTTTCATTGGGATAACCCAGCTGCAAACGGAAAAGGACGGAAAATAAAGCGCCTACTACCGCCCACATGATCCCTGTAATAAGGAATTGTTTGGCGATGGTTTTATGATCCTGGCTAAAGATATATTTAGTAATAAAGCTTTGCTGGTGGTGGTGGTGTCCATTACCATCGTGTTCATGAACGTCGTGCATGGTTGCACCTTGCTGCACATGTATGGTTGATTCGTTGTTCATATAATACAGTTTACCTTCCGGTGATCAATTTATTTATTCATGGCTACCGGTTTTGCAGAAGCGGAATCCGCATTTGCCGGTGTCGCTGTTTTAGCAGGCGCATTCGCCTGCTGGTATTGAGATGTTTTTTGCGCCAGCCAGGCGTTGAATTCTGCCTGCGATTCCACTACAATCGTTCCTCTCATAGTATAGTGACCTGATCCGCACATCTGGTCGCAAGACAATTCGTACACAAAATCCTGACCGTATTTTTCTTTCATTTCCCTGGTAGTGAACTTGGGTGTGAACCACATGGTGGTTGGAATACCGGGTACCGCATCCATTTTCATTCTGAAGTGTGACAGTCCTACATCATGGATCACATCTTTGGCTCCGATGATCAATTTTACAGGTTTATTGACAATCATATGCGCTTCCGCCACGACCACCACGTCATCATGGTTGTAGGGATCGCTCCAGATCTGTCCCAATGGATTATTCGCCTGCTCATTGATCTCCTTAAAATATTTTCTTCCCAGTTTATTATCCTTTCCCGGGTACCTGAATTCCCATTTGAACTGGCTGCCTGTTACTTCAATCAGCTGTGAATCTTTGGGAGCGTCTCCAGTAATCTGGAACCAGTAATACAAACCAAAACCAACCAGAACCGTAAGTACAATGGCGGGGATCACTGTCCAAATCACCTCCAGCCGGTTGTCGTGAGGAAAATAATAGGCCTTACGGTCATCTTTTTCCTGGTACTTAAAAGCGAACCAAAATAAAAGGATCTGAGTAAGCACAAACACTACACCTGTAATGGCCAGTGTAATCCACATCATGGTATCGATATTGGCTCCATGATCTGAAGCAGCTTCGGGAAGTATCTTGCCCTTGAGTCTTTCATTACAGTACCATACACCGATCAGGCCCGCGACTAAAAAAACAAGTAACAGGAAGGCATTGATACGGTTGGTATCCTTCCTGGATTTATCTTCTCCTTTCAGTATCGCCACGTATTCGCTTGCCTTGGCAATTTGAAATACAATTAGAAAACCCAAAATCAGTGCAACAATTATCCAGGTAGTTGACATATTCCAATTCATTTTTTTCAGCCCGCCTGCAGGTTGATATTCCTGCCGGTCGCTGAATCATTACGTATGATGAATGATACTTTCTTTGATGAAAGGATCATTTTTTGCGATCAGGGGCACCCGGGCCAACGCCCTTGCCGTTACAAACATAATCAGTCCTACGAAACCAAGGGCGATACCAAAATCAAGCACCATCAGAGGTACATGGCTTCTGGATGCTGCAGGCATTACCATTTGATAAAAATCCAGCCAGTGTCCAAACAATATCAGCACCGACATCATGGTGAGGGTACCATAATTTCTTTTAGCTCCACGACTCATCAGGATCAGAATGGGAGCCAGAAAATTGATGATCAAGTTCAGAAAGAATATACCCCGGTAAACACCTTGCATCCGTATCTTAAAATAAATCGTTTCCTCAGGTATGTTGGCATACCATATCAGCATGAACTGTGAAAACCACAGGTAGGTCCAGAAAATAGAAAAGGCAAACTGGAACTTACCCAGATCATGAAGGTGTTCCTTCGTGGTGAATTCCAGGTAGCCCAGGTTTTTCAAAAACACCACAAATAAAGTAATCAGTGCTATTCCGGCTACAAAGGTGCTGGCAAAGGTATACCAGCTGTACATGGTAGAATACCAGTGAGGGTCAAGGCTCATCAGCCACAACCAGGGAATGGATGACATCACTGTGAGTCCAAACAAAACAATAAAAAGTGCCGCCCATACCGTCCTGTTCCACATGTATTTTTTTCCTTCCTGCACAGAGGGTTTGTGATCTTCTATGCTTAGGGAAAGCTGCCGCATCTTTCTACCAAGCAATGACCACCCGATGAGTGTAAGGATGGTCCAAACGGTGAAAAATGTTTTATCTAAAAATCCGGATTTGTATTTCAGGATGGGGTCTTCATTCACGTGTTGCGTATCGGTCCAGTTGTACAAGGTATGGTTAGGACCATACACCAGCACCATCAGGATCACAAAGGTGATGACCGCCATCACTGGAACGCAGGTAGATATCGCCTCGGTTACTCTTCTGAAAGAAAGCTGCCATCCGCCCCAGGCCAGCGTTAACGCACAGATAAAAAACATCACGGCATTCACGACCAGTAAAAAATAAACACTGTTGTGTAAAAGCGCTGCCCAGAACCTTGCATTTTCATGAAGGCTTGCATCATCAGTTCCTGTTTTAGCGCCATGCATGAAATATAAAACGATGATGGATAGTACACCAATTACCATCAAGGCAATGGAATAAGTATGGTACCGCTTCGGAATTACAAACTGGTCTTTAATGGTTGATGACATTACAATCTTTTTTATCAGTGCGAATTATTTTCCCTTTCCTGCCGAATCTTTTTTTGCAGGTGCCATTACTGATGTAGTACCTGTTGAATCTTTCATTGCACTTCCTCCCGCACCTTGTTTTGATCTGATGTATTTAATGACCCACCAGCGTTGCTGCGGAGTCAGTTGGGATGCATAGCTTCCCATAGATCCTTTTCCATACGTGATCACATGAAAATAGTGACCGTCTGTAAATGCTTTTGAATCTGCCGCGGTCAGGTTTTTAGGCATGGCAGGGTAGGGACCTTTTCCATTATTGTATAAGGGGCCATTCCCATCCAGTGCCGTACCGTGACAAATACCACAGTTGACCAGGTAAATTCTTTCCGCTTCTTTCATCACTGCACCGGTTTGCGCCAGCGTATCAAGTGGACTTTTTAATGAATTGGCAGCCGTCAGTCCTGTGGAATCATTGGTAAGGTGATAAGAAAGCATATCGCCACGGGCAACGGTTCCTGTTACTGGCATCGCATTATAAAAGATTCCACGGTTCTTTAAAGTATCCCGTTCACCTCCTACGTCGTTATATCCATAAGTTTCATAAGCCCGGCTGTAATACATATCAGGCATGTAAGCGTGACCGGGGTTGTCCCCTTCCGCATTACAACTGAACAGCCCAAAGCCTAGTGTAATAAAAACTGATGCGCCCAGCAAATTTTTCATTCCATCAAATTTATTATCGAACAACTTCTACTGTTTTAACGATGGGTCTTTCATCCCTGTCATAACGGCCCAGCCACCAGCCTGTTTCTTTTCTTTGTATGGTCACATCTTTTGCCCCAAGCCCGTTGAGAAACTGTGTCACTTCAGTTTCATTGGTGCGCTCCGTGCACTCTATGGCCATTACAAAAAGATCGTCTGTGGAACGGGGGTGAAAGTGGTCTTTCTTAACAAAAGGCGCCATCTGACATAAATAACAAAAGGTCAGTACCATACCCACCGATGCAAAAAGCACCGTCAGTTCAAATGTAATCGGGATCCAGGCAGGCAGGGCGAAAAATGGTTTTCCTCCAAAGTTCAGGGGCCAGTCGTAAGTAAGTGCCCAGCTGATAAAACCAAGTGCTGTTGCTGTACCGGTGATTCCATATATGAATCCGGCAGTATGCAGGCTGGTATCCCGCAATCCCATGGCTGTATCCAGTCCATGAATGGGCATGGGGGTATACACATCATGAATCTTATAGCCACTCTTCCGCACCTGCTTCACTGCGGGAAATAAAACCGCTTCATCCTGAAAACATCCAACGGCAAATTTTTTTATCGGCATAGCTAGTTGTACTTTTTATTAAAGGGTTATCAACGGCTGTTAACCCTGTTAGTGATGTGTCATTTCAGCTGCAAACTGTTCCACCGGTTCAGCTTCCAGTTCATTCATCTTTGTTTTATAATTTTCACCGCTTTTCTTGAGTATATGTTTGATTTCCGCAATGGCAATTACCGGAAAGAACTTAGAGAAAAGGAAAAAGCAGGTAAAGAACAATCCAAAGGTTCCCATATAAAATCCAACCTCCCAGATGGTGGGTGAATAGTAAGGGCTCCATGATGAAGGAAGGTAATCGCGGTACACCGAAGTAACGATGATTACAAAACGTTCAAACCACATTCCTATATTCACAATGATGGACATGAAGAAGGTGACGTAAAGATTTCTTCTCATTTTTCTGAACCAGAAAATCTGTGGTGAAAGCACGTTACAGCCCATCATCAACCAGTAACTCCATCCGTACGGACTTGAAAGATCCACCCTGTTATAGCGGAATGCGAACCATTCATATTCATTGGCACTGTACCATGACATAAAAAGTTCTGTGAGGTAAGCAATACCAACAATAGATCCGGTGAGGACGATCACTTTATTCATGACCTCGATGTGTTCGAGAGTAATGTATTCTTCTAAAGCCAGCACCTTACGTGTTACCAGCAACAGAGTTTGCACCATAGCGAACCCTGAAAAGATGGCTCCTGCCACAAAATAAGGCGGGAAGATCGTAGTGTGCCAACCCGGAATGACAGAGGTAGCGAAGTCGAAGGATACAATGGTATGAACAGAAAGTACAAGAGGTGTAGATAAACCAGCCAGCACCAGCGAAAGTGCTTCATGCCTTTGCCAGTGTTTGGTAGATCCTGTCCAACCAAAAGCTGCTATACCATAAAACATCTTTCTCCATTTCAGTCTGGCTCTGTCGCGCAAGGTAGCCAGGTCGGGCAGCAGTCCAGAATACCAGAATAAAAGGGATACGGTAAAATAAGTGGATATCGCAAATACATCCCATAAAAGCGGAGAATTGAAATTCACCCACAAAGGACCACGTGTATTAGGATAAGGCAAGGTGAAAAATGCATTCCAAACACGACCCATGTGCCAGATGGGAAATTGACCTGCACACATCACCGCGAAAATGGTCATGGCTTCAGCAGCGCGGTTTACCCCAGTTCTCCAACCTTGTCTGAACAACAGCAGGATGGCGGATATCAGCGTGCCCGCATGACCTATACCCACCCACCAAACGAAATTGGTAATGTCCCATCCCCAGCCCACCGTCCGGTTCAGGTTCCATTGTCCGGTACCAAACCATACTTCCCGTGTAACAGAGACCACACCAAATGCAAGGAGCAGGACCGAGATCAGAAAACCAATCCACCATAGCTTGCTTGGCGTGGCTTCTACCGGCCTGCAAATATCTTCAGTGACCTGATGATAATCTTTCTGGCCCTTTACCAATGGTGGTCTTACCTGTGATTCGTATTTAAGTACTGCCATATGTTAAGCTTCGAACTTTGCGCTTCGTCCGCCAAAGGCGTATTTAGCTATTAATGTCTTTCATCCGTCTGTCCAGCTATCTTCGAAGTAACCATTCCTGACTGGAACAAGCATTTCGTTATTCGATACCTGCCTGCCGGCAGGCAGGTTCGTTATTCTTTCTTTCTCAATGTGCCGCTTCCTTAGCCGGTTCATTATTGGCTGGAATGGCTTCTTTCTTAGATTCTCCTGCATGCTCCCCTGCTTCTTTTTTCCCTTCAATGATCTCTTCCGTATTCCTGATTTTGGCCAGGTAACTTACATTGGGAAGCGTATGAATCTGTTCCAGAACATGAAAAATCCGCTCTTGATTGTTCCTTCTGATCTGTGCTACTTTGCTGCTGGTGTCAAATGCGTTACCAAAAACTATGGCATTGGTAGGACACGCCTGTGCGCATGCTGAAACAATATCATCACCGCCCAGATGACGGTTTTCCATTTTTGCTTTCAGCTTTCCGGCTTGTGTACGCTGCACGCAGAAAGTACACTTTTCCATGACCCCCCTGCTCCTTGTCACCACATCCGGGTTGATGACCATGCGGGTCAGCTCATCATTCATCTGGTGAACGACTTCATTCAATTTTCCAGTGCCGCTTGAGGGTCCACCCACACCATGCGTACTGGCACCTGTATAGTCACCCCAGTTGAACCGGCGTACTTTATAAGGACAGTTGTTAGCGCAATAGCGGGTTCCAATACAACGGTTGTACGCCATTTGGTTCATGCCTTCTGAATTGTGCATAGTGGCCGCTACAGGGCACACATTCTCACAAGGCGCATTATCACAGTGCTGGCATAGCATGGGTTGAAAAATAACCGTCTCCAGCTGATCCTCATTTTTTTCATTGCTTACAAAGTACCTGTCAATGCGTAGCCAGTGCATCTCGTGCGCACGCAACACTTCATTTTTTCCCACCACCGGCACATTGTTTTCGGAATGGCAGGCTACCACGCAGGCGCCGCATCCGATACAGCTGTTGAGGTCAATGGACATGCCCCATTTAATTTCATGTGTCCTGGTATCGGGGTCGGTGTATAAAGTTCCTTCGCTTCGGTATGTTTTTTCACTGGCATTACCTCCAGAGTTGGGAGAAAAATCCTTGTACAAATCTTCCCGCCATTCTTTATACATTTCCGGGCGCTGTTTGAAAGTAGCCAGGGTGGTTTCTTTTAGCACCTCTGTCCTTCCTTCATAGGAATCGTGTTTCTGAATCTGCGCGATCTTGTAACTGCCTACCGTTTTTTCTGAAAGTGTTACCTCATTGAAGTAATTGATAGTAGAGGTAGAAGGATTGAACGTGGCAAACGGGTACACGTTCTGGCCTACGCCATCCACAGCTTTCGCAAAGTTTTCATTCCTTCCATATCCCACTGCCACTGCAATGGTATTAGGATCCATTCCGGGAATGACCAGAACCGGAAGGGTGATCTTCTTTCCATTGGCGGTCAGCTCTATCAGTGGTTTGTCTGTATAATATTCGTACTCTGTATTTTTATAATTGATACCCAGTTCCCTTGCTTTGACCGTGGAGATCATGGCGTAATTATCCCAGGTGGCCTTTGTAATTGGGTCAGGTAATTCAAGAAGCCATGGATTGCCGGCCTGCTTTCCTGTAAGCATCGCTACATTCTGATAGAGAATAATTTCAGTTTTGTCGCCTTTCTTATTGGCCGATAAAGCGGAAACAGCATTGCTCACACCACTACCATTGAAGGGGCTTCCAGTAGTAACCGGGTTTTGGTCGGATATCTTTCTTTCAGTTTTACTATTAATAGTGTCGGTAGCCACATAGGTACCGCCTGAAGCCGAAGGTGACAGCATTGCAGTAGAGGAGCCCTGTGAGATTAGTTTTCCGTTCAATAAAACTCCATCCTGAAGCGCTTTGTCTAATGCCTGCTGACCACCCAGTTTTTCCATCCAATAAGACCTGAAATAATTTTCATAATCCGTAGCGTCCATCCCCGGAATAACAGGGTTGGCTGAAGGGATCGTTGTGGGCGTTGCGGGCCTGCTCCACTTTAAAAGAGAAGTCTGAAAAGGACGTGTTTTGAATAATGGATATATAGTAGGCTGTATAAAACTCACTATACCTGTCCGTGGCTCAGCGTCACCCCAGCTTTCGAGGTAGTGGTGCGTTGGGATAACGTATTGACACAGTTCTGTTGTTTCATCCATTTTTTCATTGAAGGAAACAGATACCTGAATTTTTTTAAGTCCCGCCTTGAATTTCTCCGCATCAAAATAGTCATAGGCCGGGTTGGCGCCATAGATGATCACCGCACCCACCTGTCCGTTATTCATACCATTCACCAGGTTGACCATATCGGCATCCACACCCTGCCTGAAATTGAGCGAATCATTTGTATTGATGGTAGAACCATAAGCACCGACGGCATTGTTGATGGCATTGACCACGATCTGAACATTCGGATCATTACTGCCTGAAACCACCAGTGCAGCGCCCTTATTGGCATTCAGGTCCCTGGCTACTTTCTGTATGCCTGCCTGAAACCTTGCATCAGAAAATGCAGAAGAAGTGCCACCGGTAACGGCCGCCAGCAAAGCACTCACCACCTGCCCCGTTTCGGAAGGACGGTGCGTAAATCTTTCATCTGCAGAGGCGCCTGTCATGCTCAGAAAGCTTTCGAACTGATAATGCTTGCTCATGCCCGCATTTTTTTCATCGATCTTCCGACCCATTACATACTGACGGGCAAATTCAACAGGTGATAACCAGGTTCCAAGAAAATCAGCACCTATACTAACAATTACTTTCGCCTTATCGAACTGATAAGCCGGAATGAATTTTTTACCATGCGTGGATTCATTTGCCTGCAGCAAACCACTGTAGGAAACAGCATCATACTGCACATGCCTGCTGCCCGGGTACCGGGAAAGAAAACTTTTAATGATCTCTTTGGTGGAAGGCGAAACAATGGTACTCGTTAATAAGACTATTGGACCTGTTACGCCGGCAAGCGCAGCACTGATCTGAGTATCCGCCTGCTCAAAACTGACTTCCAGAAAACCTTTTCCGGAATTATGTTTTGGGTGAGGTAACCGGTACATATCGTACAGGTCGAGTACTGAGGCCTGTGCCCGGGGTGAGGTGCCTCCCTGTAGATGAGGATACAATTCATTCCCTTCAATTTTAATTGGCCTTCCATCTCTTACTGTTACCACCACGGGCAACACATCCCCGTCCTGCACATAGGTACTCGCGTAATATTTAGCCACTCCCGGTGTAATGTTTTCCGGCCTGTTCACAAAAGGGATCGCTTTTCTGACTGGTGTTTTACAACTGGCAGCCAGGGTAGCCGCGGCAGTACTAAAACCCACATATTTCAAAAAATCGCGTCGGGGAGTCTTGGCATCGAACAAACCTTTTCCATCCGCATCTTCAAATGGAAGTTCTTCATTGAACTCATCCTGTGTCAACTTTTGAAGTTCTTCTTTATTATTCAGCGCAGCGAAACTGGTCCAGTACTTTTTATCGCTCATATATACCCCCATTCCGCTGATAAGCGGAGCGTTTTTGTACTCTTCGTTACCGAAGAGGGTTCATGATTTGAATCTAACCATTTGACCTCAATCTTAAACTTGAACGGAACGCCAATCAATAGTGACATTTCTGACATTCCAATCCGCCAATATCCTTCACCGTTATACTGTCCATTTTTTTATTCCTGATATCATTATGGAATTTCTCATAAATGCTGTAAAACTTATTACCCGTACTATCGGTATAATTAAAATTGACCTTGGATTCGCGGTGACAATTAATACACCATCCCATGCTCAGTTCAGCCGCTTGTTTTACTTTATCCATTTCCTGGATATTGCCATGGCAGGTCTGGCAGGCAACGTTGCCT
>JANLYU010000425.1:0-25767 GCA_031365785.1 Flavisolibacter sp.
TGGGCTTGGCCTGAGCTATGTAGCTCATGTGGTACAACGGCACCACGGTACCATCCGCGTAGAATCAGTAGAAGGCAATGGCAGCAACTTCATCATTGAGCTTCCAAAGCAGAAAGTTTGAAATCATGTACATTTCAATCAAAAAAGTTCCATGA
The DNA here is from genome assembly GCA_031365785.1 of Flavisolibacter sp. Classification (GTDB taxonomy): domain Bacteria; phylum Bacteroidota; class Bacteroidia; order Chitinophagales; family Chitinophagaceae; genus Flavisolibacter. The sequence goes on from JANLYU010000425.1 coordinate 156, forward strand.
AGAAAACCAAAGTGCTGTATGTTGAAGATGAAATTTTTCTTGCCAAGATCGTCAGTGAAACCCTGCAGGGAAGAGGGTATGAGGTGGTGATGGAAAGTGATGGCGCAAAAGCAACTGACCTGTTTGTAAAAGAAAAACCAGACATCTGCATTTTGGATGTCATGCTTCCCAACAAGGATGGCTTTATGATAGCCGATGAGATCCGGGACCGCGATACAGAGGTGCCCATTATCTTTTTAAGTGCCAAGTCACAAACAAGCGATGTGGTGAATGGATTTAAAATGGGGGCTAATGATTACATCAGAAAGCCTTTTAGCATAGAAGAACTGATGGTAAGGATGGAACATGTATTGAAAAACAAAACAGTGGTTCCGGTGGAATGGGAAGAATTTGAGATAGGTAGCTATACCTTCAATACAAAAAGACAAACCCTTCATCACTCTGCGGAACAGCGCAAACTTTCATACAGGGAAAGTGAATTGCTCAAAGTGCTGTGCGCTAATAAGGATAAGATCGTTGAACGAAGTGAAATACTGACCCTATTGTGGGGAAGTGATTCTTTTTTCAATAGCCGAAACCTCGATGTTTACATCACCAAACTTCGTGGTTTCCTCAAACATGATCCCGCTATTGAGATCATCACTATTAAAGGAATCGGCTACCGGTTTGTAATGGGATAACGGAAATCAGAAAGCTTGACAACTACTTCTTAGTTTTACCTGATGCGACAGGCATTTACGGCTTCAAAAATATTTACCGGGGAAGAATGGCTCACAGACCATTCCCTGGTGACTGCTGATGGATGGATAGAATCTATTGTCCCCAGTCACGCTATCGGCAAAGAACTCCCAATTGAAGATTTTGGAGATTCTATGATCACCCCCGCTTTTATAGACGTTCAGGTATATGGATCAGGTGAAAAACTTTTTGCCCAATACCCTTATCCTGAAACCCTTCAGCTGATGCAGGAAAATTTTTTAAAAAAAGGGACGGTGGCTTTTCTTCCTACTGTGGCCACTAATACCATAGATACGGTAAAACGTTGCATCGATGCCTTCAAAAAGTATACAAGCAATAAAGGTAAGGGCATACCTGGGCTTCACCTGGAAGGACCGTGGTTCAATGAAAAGAAAAGAGGCGCGCATATCAAAGAATGGATTCATCCGCCGGAAATTAATGAAGTCATGGAACTGCTCTCTTATGCCGATGGCGCGGTGAGAATGATCACCCTGGCGCCGGAAGTCTGCAAGCCTGGAATTATTGAACTCATCCGGTCGTACGGGGTGATCATTTCAGCAGGTCATAGTGACGCCACATTTGAGGAAACGAATGAGGGGTTCAACAGAGGCATTCAGGCAGTTACTCATTTATACAATGCCATGAGCCCTCTGCAACATCGAGAGCCAGGCCTCGTAGGTGCTGCATTCCAGAACAGGGAAGTGATGGTAAGTATCATTCCTGACGGACATCATGTGGCTTATGAAGCCATTTCAATAGCCAAAAAATTAATTGGTCCACGGCTGTTTGCCATCACCGATGCCGTTACAACAACCGGGGAAGGTCCTTACCGGCACCAGATGCAAGGGGATAAATATGTATGTAATGGAGTGTTGAGCGGATCTGCACTTAGTATGTACAAGGCTTTCAGAAACCTGATCAGAGAAGTAGGCATTTCTTTCGAGGAAGCTATTAGGATGTGTAGTCTCTATCCTGCACAGGCCATCAACCTTTCCGGTCAATATGGAAGAATTGCCCCGCATTACACGGGACAATTCCTGGTCATGAGCAAGCAATTAGAATTAGCGAGGGTAATTATTTCAGGATAACAGGAATGGGTCCGGATTCTTTTTTCATTTTCGAGTACTGGACCAGCCACATGATGGTGAAGGTGGGAATGAAATCAAGTCCGGGCATGATTTCTTCAAAAAAATTGAAGATGCCACCAAAAATCCCCTTTGATCCGCCAAACATGCGCCAAAAGATAATAGCGGATATAGGAGCCCATATCAAGTCAATGAATTCACCAAAAATTGGAATTCCATAAGAAGCGTAACCCAGAAAATCCATGATCAGACAAGCTGCCAGAGAGGGAAGGGGTCTTTGCCTGGCTGGATAACTGGCTGGATAATTAGTGTAAGGTTTCTTAAAAAATAATCTTTTCAATTTTCAAAAGGCTGCAGTTTTATCCGCAACATTGATATGGACGGATGGTGGTGGAAAACCGTTGTATCGCAGATTTTTTTAAGAAAATTAATATTCTTCACTGTAGAAGCTGGAAGGAAGGGCAAAGAGAAATATGTAAAGTAACCCGGATGTAGGAAGGTGAGTAAGCCGCTCCCTACAGGTCATCGTCTTCATCCTCTTCATCCGGATCGATTACCAGGTCATCAACGTCTATATCCTCTGCCGTAATATCTTCATCCAGATCCACATCAAATTCTTCTTCTCCGCCAGCCGCATCCTCATCACCAAGAATCAGGTCTTCCTCTACCTCATCCTCTTCATCCTCTTCATCACCGGGCGCGTAATTACCGTTAACTGGTTTATCCGAACCACCCGGGAGGTGCTTTGCATCCTCACTCATCACACGCTCCAATTCTGTTGTACCGGTTACATTTTGATTGATTTGCATATCCAGTTTTTATTATGATTAAAAAATGCATGCCACCCAGTTTCACCTGAAGCACTAGGGCAGTCAATAATAAATGAATTTTGAAAAAATTCAAAGGGATGGAATTTTTCCCATAAGGAGATCACTATAAGAAGCACGAATGTAATCTTCATCCCGGATGTGGAACAGCTTTGCATAAAAATTACATTGTTCTTTCAATGTAGCAATGCCGATTAGCCCTTTTTTGTCAATGGCTTCCACTTCAATAAACTCACCCAAACCGGCTACCTGGTCAAAATGAAATTTTACATTGTCTTTAAAATAAATCTTTCTTATTTTATTTACAACGACGATCACTTTCAAGGCTCGCTCAAGCACTTCTTTCAGGGTGTCATCCGGATGGTGTTGGTACAGACTAACATTAGAAATTTTTGCGCCCTTCAGGTCACTTCTTTCATAATAGATCAGTGCATTTTCGATGGTACCCTGGCGCAGTTTCAAGCGCCCATGAGGTACTTCAAAATAGGTGTCTACCTGGTGATCAGAACCAATAAATGAAGGCTCCAGCGCTACCAGTAAGGCTTCCTGCTTTTGTAAGTTATCGGAGGCTGCCTTGAATTCGAAATTGACAGGCATGAATTTTTGCCATCAAAGGTACCAATGGCATAATTTTTTGAGTTTAAAACATACGGGAGTGCCTTTCAGGTTGATTATTTTAAGGAGTAATCCCAATACAGGACCTTTCCCACAGCGATTCAATTAGTGATTCTCAAAACTTATATCATGGAGCATCTTTTCTCTACCAGTCTTTTTCTCAACAACAATACGGTGCCCTATGAAGTCAGCTTTAACCAGGAACAATATATATTTCTTTCGGGTGCAAGAGAAAAGGAATTTGCCTCTTTTTCACTTCGCAGGGAACAAGATGAGTGGCACGAACAGGGTACACTGCCTGCATCTTTGAAAAACCAGGCTGTTGAGGTACTGGAAAAATATCTTTTGCAACAGCATTAAAATGGCAGGGCTGTTGACACTTTGATTCTCTCCTAATGACTATTTATAGTATGATGCTGCAGGATGAACAATTGCATGGGTTAATAATTAACAACCTGTTCTTCGATTGTTTCCGGTATCTCCCTCCATTCATATTGCTGGTTGCGCAGTTGTGGTTCAAATCCTGCCTGACGGATGGCATCCTGAATGGTTTTATAAGTAAACCGGTGAGGTGCACCGGCAGCGCTTACTACATTTTCCTCGATCATGATCGATCCAAAATCATTGGCCCCGGCCTGAAGGCACAGCTGTGCGGTTTGCTTGCCCACAGTAAGCCAGGATGCCTGAATATTTTTGATATTAGGCAGCATGATACGGCTGATGGAGATCATGCGTATATATTCTTCGGGTGTGGTGAGGTTGTGGACGCCCCTGATCCTTGTCAGCAAGGTGTCGACATCTTGAAAAGTCCAGGGGATAAACGCCAGAAATCCTTTCGCATTTTCAGGTTTTTTAGATTGTACTTCCCTGAGCTTCACCAGGTGTTCAAACCTTTCGCGAATGGTTTCCACGTGTCCGAACATCATAGTTGCGGAAGTGGTAATATGCAGCTGGTGGGCTTCCGCCATGATAGCCAGCCATTCATCTGCCCCGCATTTACCCTTTGAAATTAGTCGGCGCACCCTGTCTACAAGGATTTCCGCACCGGCACCGGGTAAAGAATCCATACCCGCCTCCTGAAGAGCTTTCAACACTTCCCGGTGATTCATTTTTTCCAGCTTGGCAATATGAGCTACTTCCGGTGGTCCGAGTGTATGCAACCTGATAGTGGGGAATTCCTGCTTGATCTGACGAAAGGTGCGGGTATAAAAATCGAGACCTAACTCCGGGTGGTGTCCTCCTTGTAACAGTAACTGGTCTCCGCCCAATTTAAAGGTTTCCTCAATTTTTTTGCGGTAAGTAGCCATGTCCGTGATGTAGGCTTCCGGATGTCCTGGAACACGGTAAAAATTACAGAACTTACAATTGGCAATACAGACGTTGGTGGTATTTACATTCCGGTCGATCTGCCAGGTAACCCTTCCATGCGGGACCTGTTTTTTTCGCAATTCATCGGCTACATACATCAAGGCTGCAAGGGGGGCGTTTTCATATAAGAACATGCCTTCTTCAATGGACAGAAAATCAAACTGAAGGGCTTTATCGTAAAGTGCAGAAAGTTGCATGCGGCGCAAAATTACTAAGGAATGCTTTTATAACAGGATAAATGGTTTGCAGTCCTGTAAAGCTTATCCTATTTTTAATAGTTCAGGCACAACTGCAACTATTAAGTGTTTGACCTTGTCTCCTTTAAGCCGACTTTTCTCATGAAAAAACTGCTTTATTTTCTTTTTTTTGTGCTTTGTTTTGAAAAAGCAAGGTCGCAGGAGGAATTTATTGAGCCTTCAAAATTCCTTACAAAATTTTATTTCCGTCAACTTACAGGCGGAGTCATCCTCATGAGGGGTTGCTTTGACATATTTCCTGATTCGCTGAACTTCATCCTGGATACCGGGAGCGGAGGAATTTCTCTGGATTCCACTACCGCCGAAGACTTTCATTTAAAAGGCACCCCTTCCACCCGTACCATACGTGGTATCGCAGGCATCCGCAATGTAAGTTTTTTGCACAACAGAAGGTTACGGTTACATGGTCTGGTAGTGGACAGTCTTAGTTTTCATATCAATGATTACTCCATTCTCAACACCGTATATGGTGAAAGGATAGATGGTATTATTGGATATTCTTTACTCAGCCGGTACATTGTAAAGATCAATTACGACAGCTCGAAGATTGAATTCTGGTCGAAGGGTCTTCTGAAATATCCCCGGGGGGGATATCTTTTAAAGCCCTTGATCAATACCATTCCAATTCAGGCTGTTCGGGTGCGTGATGCCACTACTATCACCGCCCGTTTCCTTTATGATATGGGTGCAGGACTCAATATGATGTTGTCGAATGATTTTTTGAAGGACAGCAGCATCCTTGTTAAAAACAAAAAATTGTTCGCGAAGGAAGCGGAGGGGCTTGGTGGTAAGATTGATATGAACATGACCGTGATGAAGGAGGTGAAGCTGGGTCCCTATAAGTTCCGTAATGTTCCGGTATATGTTTTTGATGATACGTATAATATTACTTCCTATCCTTACCTGGGCGGTTTGATTGGCAATGACATCTTACGCAGGTTCAATGTGATTTTGAATTATGACAGGAGGGACATTTACCTGATGCCGAATTCGCACTATAACGATGTCTTTGATTATTCTTACAGCGGGCTGGAACTTTATTTTGTGGATGGAATGATCATCATTGGTGACGTGGCCAACAATTCACCTGCTGAAAAAGCAGGTTTGCTGGAGGGCGATGTAGTGGTGGCAGTGAACAGGAATTTCAGCCAGAATCTTCAGCAATACAAGGCTGCTATACAGAATACAGGTGAGCGCCTCAAGCTGATCATACAACGTAATGGAGAACTCAAGGAGGTGAACCTGAAAGTAAAAAGTATTCTCAATAAAAGGTAACCGTTATCCTCCATTTGAATGGGGTCACTTTACCAAAGCATTTCATGCTTTCCGGTTAATTTTACAGGCCAATTCCAAAATGGAAAGTATTATTGAATGATTAAATGATGGCTTGTGGTAAACTTTAAAAAATTTTCATTGGATAATGGTTTGAGAGTGATCGTGCATCAGGATACATCCACTCCCATGGCGGTAGTGAATGTTTTATATGATGTGGGTGCCAAGGACGAGGATCCTTCCCGAACCGGATTTGCCCATTTGTTTGAACACCTTATGTTCGGTGGATCCGTCAATATTCCTGTGTATGATGAACCACTTCAAATGGCAGGTGGTGAAAATAATGCGTATACCACCAATGATCTGACCAACTACTACATACAGCTTCCTGCGGAGAACCTGGAAACAGCCTTCTGGCTGGAAAGCGACAGAATGTTGTCCCTGGCTTTCACTGACCACAGCCTCGAAGTACAGCGGAAAGTGGTAGGTGAAGAGTTTAAGGAGCATTACCTTAATAAACCTTATGGTGATGTATGGTTGAAGCTGCGTGACCTTGCGTATCAGGTGCACCCTTATCGGTGGATGACCATCGGAAAGGAGCTGTCGCATATTGAACAGGCGCAGCTGCAGGATGTCAAGCATTTCTTTTTCAAACACTACCGGCCTGCAAATGCCATTTTGGTGGTGGCTGGAAATGTGACTGTAGAAAAGGTGAAAATGCTTGCAGAAAAATGGTTTGGATCCATTGCATCCGGCGATAAATATATCAGGCAGCTTCCTGAAGAGCCCAGGCAAAACGCCGCCAGAAAATTAGAAGTCCGGGCCGATGTTCCTTTAGACGCATTTTATAAATGCTGGCACATGTATTCCAGAATGGACCACCGGTATTATGTTACGGACCTAATCTCTGAAATACTCAGCGGCGGGGGTTCCTCCAGGCTATTTCAGTCATTGGTGAAAGAACAGAAACTATTCAGTAACATCGAATGTTACCATTTTGGTACAGTAGACGCTGGCCTGCTGGCTATTGAAGGCAAATTGGTAAAAGGAATCAAAATCGTGGACGCAGAAGATGCTGTGAATGAAGAGTTGGAAAAGATGAAGCGGGAAGCCATTTCTGAAGACGAATTACAAAAAGTAAAAAATAAAACCGAAAGCCTGATCACATTTGAAGACATGAGTATGATGAACAGAGCCAATAGCCTTGCGTTTTACGAATTAATGGGCGATGCAAACCTCATGAATACGGAACTGGACCGTTATAACAAAGTAACCGTAGCCGACATTCAGCAATTGAGCAAGGAGCTCTTCCGGGAAGAGAACAGCAGTACACTTTGGTACTTATCTAAGAATTGAAATCATGGAAAAAATTAGTCAGGCACTGAACAGGAAAAAACCACCTGTAATCAAGGATGCCATTGAATTTGATCTGAAGCTGAAACCCTTTGAAAAGTATATTCTTGACAATGGCTCGGGCGTTTATTGCGTGGATGCAGGTGCAGAAGAGGTGCTTCAGGTAGAGTGGGTTTTTTATGCAGGAAACTGGTTCGAGGATAAAAACCTCGTGGCTGCAAGTACCAATTTCCTCTTAAAGAACGGGACCAGTAAAAAAAATGCGTTTCAACTGAATGAACATTTTGAGTATTATGGTTCCTATGTCAACAGGAGTTGCTATAATGAAACTGCTACCATAACGCTTCATTGTCTGAACAAACACCTGGAGGTGCTGCTGCCGGTAGTGAGAGAAATCATGGTAGATGCCGTATTTCCTGAAGAGGAGATCAATATCTATAAACAGAACATGAAGCAACGGCTGAATGTGAATCTCAAGAAATGCGATTTCGTTGCGGGTCGTTTGATTGATACTTATTTATATGGGGAAGAACATCCATATGGTCGCTATACAAGGTTTGAGGATTTTGATGAAGTATCCAGGGAAGGTATCACCAAATTTTACCAGCAATATTACCAGCAGGGTCAATTTGTTGTTTTTGTTGCCGGTAAGATCCCATCCAATATATTTATGTTGCTGAACAGGCATTTCGGTGACCTGATTCACCGGGCTGTTACTCTGCAGACTATACCAGTAAAAAAAGCTGAAGAAAAAAAATACCGCGTCGTCAATGATCCTCAGGGTGTGCAGGGTGCTATCAGGATGGGTGCCCATTTTCCCAACCGTCATCACCCGGATTTTATAAAAACACAGGTGCTCAACAATGTATTTGGAGGTTTTTTCGGGTCACGCCTCATGAGCAATATCCGGGAAGACAAGGGGTATACGTACGGCATACACAGCTACCTGGAAAATCACATGCAGGAAAGTGCGTGGGTAGTCAGTACAGAAGCGGGGAGGGATGTATGTGAGGCCACCATCATTGAAATTTATAAAGAAATGGAACGGTTGCGCCAGGTGGAAGTGGGCGAAGAAGAATTATTGCTGGTGAGAAACTATATGATGGGCTCCATCCTTGGCGACCTGGATGGACCTTTTCACATCATGAACCGTTGGAAGACGATTTTACTCAATGGACTGGATGAAAATTATTTTTATACCCAGATCAATACCATCAAAAAAGTAACCTCGGCAGAACTGCATGAGATGGCCAATAAATATTTGCTTCCAGAAAATTTTTACGAACTCGTGGTGGTTTAAAACCCATCTCGTGAGGCATTGAATTAGGGTCAAAAAAATGCCCAACCGTGGTGGTGGGGCAGTTCATCCAACTATAAGGTCCAATTAGCCGTTTAATATTTTAGAAGTATGAAAATAGGCTTTTGACGGGTGATAGATAAAGAAACAGGTACCGCCTTTGATCAGGTTAATGACTTTAGGAGCCAGTTTTTCAGGAACTGCAGGGCAACCAAAACTTCTACCCGCTATGCCTGCGCCGGGACAACCGATGTATTTGGCACCGTGAACCACCACTGCTCTTTCTTCAGCATTATCATTGAAGCCCTTGTCTTCTCCGCACAATTTCAAAGACATGCCATGCTTACCGAAGTAAATATTTTTAGTAATATAAAATCCAAGGCTACTCTTGAGCGACCTGGGATTGTTGGAAAATTTATCTGCGTAGTTCAAACCGGAATTTTTTCCATGAGCAACATAGGTATTGAGCAGTACCTTGAAATTAGAAATGTCGATGATGTACATCCGCTTGCTTTCTGAAGACTGGGTGAAATCGCACACGGTAAGGATGTCTGGATTGCCCAGCTTACCGTTTTTTGCCAGGTTTTTTTGGCCCTTATACGCATAAAGCAGTGCTTCGCGGGTCATTCCAAGATGCCCCAGATTGAGAGAATCATAAATAATATTGGTGGCAGATTGTGCAGCCAGCATTTCTGTTTCAGCCGTGGCTTCTACCGGAACCAGGCAAATGCCTGACGAAACAGTATTGGATACCTTACCTGCCTTTACTACCGGAAGCAGCAGAAAGGAAAATAAAAGGCATACGAACGAAGTAGGTAAATAAATTTTCGGCACGGTATAATGTTTCAAGGTTACTGGAACGTCAACAGGAGTGAAAATATTATGTAAGCGGCTGATATGCAAGCAAAACGCAGATATATTTGATAAAATTCGACGAACAGCCTGAAATACAACAATTTACTACGTGAATGTACCTTCTAAAACCGTTCTTTCAGGTGCTTCATTTCGCGCTTTTTGATAAAGAATTCTGACGAATAAATCTTTAATAGTAATAAAAACATAGATATGAGAAGGGGACCAAAAATCAAACCTATAAACCCAAAAAGCTGAATGCCTATAATGACTCCGAAAATGGTAATGAGCGGATGGATATTACCCAGTTTTCTGTTGAGCATCAGTCTGAAAACATTATCTACCAGCCCGATGATACCAAACCCCCAGATGGCCATAGCGATTCCCTTTCCATTTTCTCCCTGGGCAAATAAAGAAATGGTTAAGGGGATATAGATCAGCGCCGCCCCCACCACGGGCATCATCGCTGCAATGCAGGTAGCTACAAACCACAGCCAGGGTTCATCTACTCCAATGATCAGGTATCCGATCAGTCCTACTAATCCCTGGGCCAGCGCTATCAGCGGAATACCGATGGTATTGGAGATCACCATGGTCTTCACCTCCGTGCCGATCAGAACCACATTTTCATCTTTCAGTGGAATGTATTCATAAAGTGCTTCTTCCATTCTTCTTCCGTTCACGAGCATGAAAAAAAGCATGAAGTACATACTGCCGATAAGAGTGAGGGTATTGAGGGTGAGGCCAAGTACTTTGGGAAGCAACTGGGCTATGAAAGGACCCAGCTGGTTGATGGTATTGGGTGTTACAATCTCATATCCAATCTTTTCCTTGATCTGTGCCACCGTATGTTTGAGTGCATTCAGGTATTGACTGGAGTGGGTAACGACATAACTGATTTTAGAATACAGGATATTTCCCAGAATTCCAATGGGCACGAGAATCACGAAAAAAGAAAGTAACATAAGCACCAGTGCGGCTGATCCACTGTTCCACCTTTTTTTTTCCGTGAGATAAAACATCCGGTCGCGCATCACCACGTAAAAGGTAACTGCTCCCAGAAAGGCGGATGTAAAAAACCATAATTCACTGAAGAGTACAATACCCAGAAAAATGATGATGGCAATAAAAAAGATCTGTCTTAATAAATTACTGTCTAAAGTGTGTTGCGTATTCATACCAGTGGTCAATGAAATTACTTAAAGCCAAGAACACGAAAAATTTTATCCCCGGTCTACACCGATACCAACTTCCACTTGCCTCTTTTAAAAAAATAAAACGCCGCGAGTGCAATGAGTGTTTCGGCAACCGGAATGGAGATAAACGATCCTGTGGCACCCAGGTGTAAACCATTTGAAAGGAAAATCGCAAAGGGTATCTGGAAGCACCAAAATCCGAAGAAGTTAATCAGTGTTGGCGTTTTTGTATCACCAGCTCCATTCAGCGCCTGGATCATCACCATGCCCACGCCATAAAAAATATATCCTGCGCCAATGATTCGAAGGGCCAGGATACCCACCTCTTGAACGGATGGATCTTTTGTAAATATCCTGATGATAGGCCCAGAAAAAAAGATAAAAACAAACATGACCACCCCCATAAAACACGCGTTATACCGGACTGTGAGCAACACGCTTTTTTCAGCTCTTTCAGGTTGTTTGGCTCCCAGGTTTTGTCCAACCAGGGTGGCTGCAGCATTGCTCAATCCCCACGCAGGTAAAATAAAGAACACTACATTTCTTATGGCCACCTGGTAACCAGCCGAAGCGCTGGTGCCACCGGTTTTAGCCACAAGGATAGCTATTGCAATCCAGCTTCCAGATGCGATGAGAAATTGTAAAGTCGCCGGCCATGCAATGCCCATCAATGATTTCATTACCGGCAGGTCCAATATAAAATGCTTTGCCCTGATATGTATCTGGCTGGTACCCTTTAATAAATGGTAACACTGAAAAGCTACACCAATCCCTCTTCCAATGGTAGTGGCAATGGCGGCGCCTTTAAGTCCGAAAAACATAATAAACAAGGGACAAAGTATGATGTTGGATAAGCTGGCCAGCCAGAGGCTGCGCATTGCAATAGCTGCATTTCCAGCTCCCCGGAAAATTCCATTGATGAGAAAAAGCAGAATAATAAATAAACTGCCTCCCAGCATGATACGGGTGAAAATAGCTCCATCCCGCACAACCTCTGGCCTTGCTCCCATCACCCGGAGTATATCTGGAGCAAAAACAACACCCGACAGACTGATAAAAAGAGTGGCTATGATAGATATGATCATGGCCTGCATTCCAGCATGAGCCGCCGCTTCAGGATTTTTCTCCCCGATACGACGCGCCACCAGTGCTGTGGCAGCAGTACTTAAACCGATGGCGACGGAATAAACAATGGCCACCACAGATTCGGTTAATCCAACCGTGGCAATAGCGTTTTCACCCAGTTTCCCTACAAAAAACATGTCGACCACTGCAAAAACAGATTCGAGGCTTAATTCAAGGATCATAGGTACTGCAAGCAGCACAATGGCCTGCCGTATGCTACCTTTCGTATAGTCGTAATTTTCTCCCTGTAACGACCTTTTGATCAGGGACCAGAAATGAAAAAACTTATTGGTATAGACGGTTACCTGTTGCATATAAATAGCATGAAAATGAGGAATGATAGAAGCCGAATTGATTAAAGGAGTGACTTATAAACTTGAAAAGCCAAAGGAGGGCTTCATATGCTACAGTTATGAAAACGAATATAAAATGATTGCTTTACATGAACAAAATTTCTTAGTCATTTTTCAGAAGCTGCAAATATTGATCAATGAAATGAGTAAGTGTTTTGCGCCGGTACTGCATAATGAACCTGGGGTGCGGGAGTGGAATGATACGTTCAAACCAATGATGAATTTCATTGAATGCGTTGAAATACCTGTAATTTTTTTCACCACCGATACAAAAGGCGGTGTGGGTGTTTGTTTGGAAGGAAACCAGCTGACTTATGTTATGAACAATGAAGGTTTCGATACTGGTCATCAAATCCTTGTCATCATAGTAATTGAGATTTTTTCCATCCCTCGTAAAACCAAGGGGACAAACCGAACCGATAAAATAACGGGCATAAAAAACATCTGCACCTCCAAAAGCCTGAATCATCCGGTAAATAAATTCTGCTGATAATTCTGTACCCTTTCCCAGGTGATGTTCAATACCGCACTCCTCCAGCAATTGCTTCGGTGCCGTAAAATTGACACCGGTAACGCCGGCTCCAAAACGCCCGGGATTGATGCCTAGCAAAATTTGACGTGGATGGCAATCGGAGTAAAATTTTTTGAAAAAACTGGTGGCTGTTTGAAAAGTTGCAGGGTCTTTTTGAGGATATAGCCAATCAATTCCATGAGGTAAATGTTCAGGGGGTTCAAGATTATTGTAAAATGAGATGAGGTGTTCCGTCCAGTCCATATTTTTGTAGGTATTTCGCATCCTTGTCAAACCTGCCAGTTGACATGTTGCCTGATAAAAATATCGAAAAGAAATTCAGAGGGTGCATGAAATAACTATTGAATACACCCCTTTTTTTAAGCTATTCATACTGAATTAAACAAGCCTTTTCTTTCATGAATACCCTACTTTATCCAGGAAAACCTTATCCATTGGGCGCCACTTGGGATGGTAAAGGGGTAAATTTCGCGTTGTATGCCGAATATGCTACGGGGGTGGACCTTTGTCTTTTTCATGGTGAAGATGGACAGAAGGAAGAAAGGATCCGTATCGATGAAGTTTCCCACCACATTTGGCATGTATATATTCCAGGTCTAAAGCCTCGTCAATTATATGGATACCGCGTGTATGGTCCCTATGATCCGGCAAGAGGCCACCGTTTCAATCCCAACAAATTATTAATTGATCCTTATGCCATTGCCATTGCAGGAACACTGGAGTGGAATGATGCGGTTTTCGGTTACCAGGTTGGACATCACGATGAAGATATGAGCTTCAGTGATGTGGACAGTGCGCCCTATGTTCCAAAATCAGTTGTAGTAGACCATTCTTTTAATTGGGAGCAAGACAAACCACCCCAAATTCCCTATCACCAGACCATTATCTATGAAACGCATGTCAAAGGATTTACCCAATTACATTCCAGTATACCAGAAAAGATACGCGGCAGTTATGCGGCCATCTCACACCCTGTTACCATCAACTATCTAAAAGAATTGGGCATCACTGCAATTGAGCTCATGCCGGTGCATCACTTTATCAGTGAAAGAGCCTTAACGGATCAGGGATTAACCAATTACTGGGGTTACAACACCATAGGTTTTTTTGCGCCTGATGTAAGATATTCCAGTAAGGGGACACGGGGGGAGCAGGTTGCAGAATTCAAAAACATGGTGAAGGAACTTCACAAGGCAGGTATTGAAGTGATCCTGGATGTGGTGTACAACCATACCGGAGAAGGCAACCAGATGGGACCAACAGTTTCTTTACGTGGCGTTGACAATGCCAGTTATTACAGGCTTCGGAAAGACAGGCGTTTCTATATGGATTACACGGGTACAGGCAACACTCTGAATGCCCAGCAGCCGGCTGTATTACGGCTGATCATGGATAGCTTGCGTTACTGGATTCTCGAAATGCATGTGGATGGATTCAGATTTGACCTTGCTGCTACACTTGCCAGGGAATTGCATGAAGTAGACCGGCTGGGATCTTTTTTTGACATCATTCACCAGGACCCTGTCATCTCGCAGGTGAAACTGATTGCTGAACCCTGGGATATTGGCGAAGGTGGCTACCAGGTTGGAAAGTTTCCCGCTGGCTGGGCTGAATGGAATGGCCAATACAGGGATTGTATCCGTGATTACTGGAGGGGCGCCCACAGCATGCTAGCTGAATTCGCTCTTCGGTTTACGGGTAGCCCGGATCTTTACAAGGATGATTACAGAAGGCCCACCGCCAGTATCAATTTTGTAACCGCACACGATGGTTTTACACTGAACGACCTGGTTACATATCACCATAAATTGAATGAAACCAATGGAGAAGCCAACAGGGACGGGGAACATTACAACCGTTCATGGAATTGCGGCATCGAAGGCCCCACCGATGATCCGGAAATTGTGGAATTGCGGCAAAAACAAAAAAGAAATCTGCTCACTACGCTTTTTTTGTCTCAGGGAGTGCCCATGCTGGTAGCCGGCGACGAAATGAGCCGGACACAGGGTGGAAACAACAATGCTTATTGCCAGGATAATGAAACCTCCTGGATTGATTGGGCGAATGCTGATAAAGACCTTCTGGATTTTACCAAAAAACTGATAGCGCTCTACAAGACGCATCATGTTTTTTCAAGACGGAGGTGGTTTCAGGGAAGGCCTGTAAAAGGAATAGGTCTGGAAGATATCGCCTGGTTTCTTCCAGAAGGAACAGAAATGCCGGAAGCTAACTGGAAGAATGACTTTGCCAAATCGCTGGCGGTTTATTTGAATGGACATGGCCTGCGGTCTGTAGATGAGCAGGGAGAAAAAATAATTGACAGTAATTTCTATGTCATCTTCAATGCTTATGAAGGTGCGCTGGATTACCGCTTACCACCTGAGAAATATGGAAAAGCCTGGACCAAAGTGCTGGACACCCATGACAACTACATCACACAAAAGGGAAAGGTTTATCAGGCAGGAGAGATGGTAAAAGTCAAAAGCAGTTCGGTAGTTTTATTAAAACAAAAATAACATCATACAAACATCGCTGTCCCTCCATCGTGATTTGTTTCGGTGTTGCTAAATATTTTCTATGATCAATGAACGCGGGGCTGGCATTCTTCTTCATATTTCATCTTTACCATCCGTTTTTGGAATCGGCGACCTGGGACCTGAGGCAAAAAACTTTGCCGACTTTCTAGTACGGAGCCATCAAAAATACTGGCAACTGCTTCCCCTCAATCCAACGGAAAAGGCACAGCAGCATTCACCCTACAGTTCTATATCCAGCCAGGCTGGAAATATTTTGTTCATCAGTCCCCACTTATTGGTTGAAGAAGGTTTGTTGCATTTTTCAGAAGTAGAAGCTAGTGCATTGCCGGAAGAAGCCATAACAGATTATGAACAGGCAAAAAAAATAAAGGACAAACTTTTAGGGCTGGCATGGAAAAATTACAGTGAAGGAGCGGCCAATCATTTAAAGAATGATTTTGATACGTTCAAGATCCTGGCCAGCCGGTGGCTCAATGATTTTGCCCTGTATGAAGTTCTTAAAAAAATAAACGGAGACCAGGCCTGGTTTGACTGGAATGAAGAGCACAAACACAGAGGGGCAAATGCCTTGTTACAGGTACAGGAATTCCATGCAGGTGAACTGGAAAAAATAAAATTTTTCCAGTTCCTGTTTTCCAGGCAATGGGAGCAGTTGAAAAAGTATTGCAACCAGCAGGGTATCAGACTAATTGGCGACTTGCCATTTTATGTGAGTTATGACTCTGCCGACGTGTGGTCGTTCCCGCAATTCTTTTCAGTTGATCGTCAGGGGAAAATGACTGGTGTGGCAGGTGTTCCACCCGATGCATTCAGTGACGGGGGACAATTGTGGGGGATGCCGGTTTTCAAGTGGGAGATACTCCGGAAAGAAAATTATGCCTGGTGGTTGGAAAGGCTGCGCAGGAACATGGAATTATTCGACTTCATACGCCTGGACCATTTCAGGGCTTTTTCTGCGTATTGGGAAGTTCCTGCAGGATCGTTGAATGCAAAAAATGGAAAATGGCAACCAGGGCCGGGAATTGATTTTTTTACAGCCGTAAAGCACGAATTTGGTCAACTACCTTTCATTGCAGAGGACCTTGGTGATATTGATAATCCTGTTATTCACCTAAGGGAACAATTTCATTTACCAGGCATGAAAGTGTTGCAATTTGCTTTTGGTGCAGGTTTTTCCAGGTCGGAGCATATACCTCATCACCATGAAAAAAATTTTATCGTGTATACCGGCACCCATGATAATAATACCACGCGCGGCTGGTTTGACAATGATGCCGATGAATTGACAAGGCGGTCTATGGAACAATATACCGGTCATGAGGTGCCTGCCTCTGATGCCAGCAGCGTACTTTCGCGTATGGCCTATGCTTCAGTGGCTTCCACTGTTATCCTTCCTATGCAGGATGTGCTCAATCTCGACGGCACAGCAAGAATGAATTTGCCCGCCACCATGAATAACAACTGGATATGGAAGCTTATAACAGGACAGTTGAATGAAGAGCATGAGATGATGCTCCGGCACCTGGCAGTAACTTACAACCGTTAATGATACGCAACAACCACCCATAAATGTATAGAAGTGACTGACCTTAACATGAGGTGCTTAATTTTTAGTTTTGGTTACCGTTTGGTCTGTGGATTTTTTTTACTTATGCCTTCCTAAAAGATATCCCGCACCTGCTCCTACTACTGCATATTCCTTTTCCTGCTGGAAACCGTTTTGGTTTTTGTGGTTGAGCTGCCGCTTTATTCAGCGAAGCTGAAAAAAGTAACGAATTATAAAACTGTCATCCTACCCAACATCTTTTTCATCCAATTTTTTGAGTTATCCTCTATAGAATATCCACATTAATCCATACTACTTATGAGAAATATTTGTTGCGCCATTAATACTTAGATAGGTGGGTTCAGGGATGACTTATGGCCCTCACCTATTCTTTAGGCTCAAAGAACTTGGTTTCGTATGATCAAAAGCATGATTGGTGTAACGTTTTTCGTCCCGAATGATACCTTTTATACGTTTGTGCTCGAAAAACAATTTGCTTATTTTAAAATTAAGTTTATGAGATTCGCTTTCCTCCTTGTATGTACCACCATGATGTTGGCTGCACAGTCACAGCAGCTCACCGGTGTGGCTAAAGACGCTGAGGGTAAACCCATTACAGGCGCAACAATCAGTCTTTTAAAAGATTCAGGATCTGCCGTGCTCAAATTGGCAGTGACCAGGGAGAATGGTGTCTATAGTTTTTCAGGGCTCCAACCAGGTCACTACAGGGTGGCGGCCTCCCACGTTGCTTTTCAACCTTCTGTACCCATTCCCGTGGAAGTAACGGGTGCGGATGTTGAGGCTCCTGAATTGAAAATGATCAAATCCCCCGGTAGTATGAAAGGAGTAGTTGTTACTGCTATAAAACCATTGGTGGAAGTGAAGGCCGATAAAACCATATTGAATGTAGAGGGAACCATCAATGCTACGGGTAGTGATGCGATGGAATTGCTGAGAAAATCTCCCGGAGTACTGGTAGATAAGGATGATAACCTAAGCCTAAGTGGTAAGAATGGCGTTCAGGTTTATATAGATGGCCGTCCTTCCCCGTTAACCGGACAAGACCTGGCTAATTATTTAAGATCAATACAGTCTACAAACATCGAATCCATAGAACTGATCACTAATCCCTCTGCCAAATATGAAGCTGCCGGAAATGCCGGCATCATCAATATTCGTTTGAAAAAGAATAAATCACTTGGCACTAACGGTTCAGTAAATGCGGGTTGGAATATAGGTACCCATTCCAGATACAATGCAGGCTTCACGCTGAATTACAGAAACAAACGTATCAATGTATTTGGCAATTATTCCTATAACAAGGGTATCAGTCAAAATCGTCTAATGATCTACCGAACCGTGTTGGATACCCTCTTCGACCAACATGGTATCATGAAAAATGATAATGATAACCATAATTTTAAGGCAGGTGCTGATTTTTTCCTGAACAAACAAAGCACAGTGGGCATTATGGTCAACGGTACTGTATCTAACCCTACAGCCTCCAACTACAGCAGTACACCTATTTCTTACATTCCCACCGGTAAAGTAGACCGCATTCTAGTGGCCGACAACAGCAGCGTACTAAAAAGGAACAACATCAATACGAATCTCAACTACAACTATAATGGCGCGGATGGAAAGAGTTTGGTGCTGAATGCAGACCATGGTTATTACGACATCAATAGTAACCAGTTTCAGCCAAATTATTATTATAATCCTTCGGGTCAGAATATCATCAACAGTGTGATTTATAATATAATTGCCCCCACCACTTTTAGTGTTAATTCTTTAAAGGCTGACTGGGAACAAAATTTTAAAAAAGGCAAACTTGGATTAGGTGGAAAAACCGGATATGTAAAAACGGACAATGATTTTCAACGTTATAATGTGTATGGAGGCAGCAATGAGCTGGACAAAGACCGGAGCAACCGTTTCAGGAACAATGAAAATATCAATGCATTGTATGTCAATTATAACCGTGCTCTGAAAGGCGTTATGATTCAGGCCGGGGTCAGGATGGAAAACACATCATCAGAAGGCATCTCCAACGGTTTGAAAAATTCAGGCTCTGGATATGTAGGCGCAGAATCTTCCTTCAAACGCGCTTATACGGACTTCTTTCCCAGCGCAGCCATCACCTTTAACAAAAATCCAATGAGCCAGGTAGGGCTGAGCTATAGCAAACGGATTGACCGGCCTTACTACCAGGATTTAAATCCCTTTGAATCCAAGCTGGATGAATATACGTTCCAGAAAGGGAACATCAACCTGAGGCCGCAATACACCAATAGCTTTGGGGTCTCGCATACTTATAAATACAAATTGAACACGGCGCTGAATTACAGTCATGTGAAGGATCTATTTACCATGTTGATTGATACCGCTGAAGGTTCCAAGGCATTCCTTTCGAAAAGAAACCTGGCCACTCAGGATATTGTTAGCCTTAATATCAGCTATCCTTACCGGTATAAATCATACAGCATTTTTGCCAATATCAATACCAACTATTCACATTACGAAGCCGATTATGGACCCGGCAGAAAAGTCAATATCAATGCTACAGGATTCAGCTTTTTTGCTCAGAACAGCCTCAAGTTTTCAAAAACCTGGACTGCTGAAATCAGCGGATTCTATAATGCGCCTACCATATACCAGGGAAGTTTCAAAGGCAAGTCGCTGTGGGCTATAGACGGTGGTCTGCAGAAACAGGTGATGCAGGGTAAGGGAACCCTCAAAGCATCTGTGAGTGACGTCTTTAAAACGCTAAGGTTCCGGGGAACCAGTAATTTCTCAGGACAAAGAACAGTCTTTCAAGCTAACTGGGAAAGCCGCCAATTCAAACTTAATTTTGCTTATCGTTTTGGAAGTAACCAGGTAAAGGGAGCACGCCAGCGATCTACTGGTACTGAAGAAGAGAACAAAAGATCACAGGCAGCAGCAGCCGGTTTAGGCATAGGGCAATAAATGATTTTTAAAAAGGCGCCAGGCGCAAAGATGATTCTTTGCCTGCTGGTGCCTTTCCTTTAATTTACTATAATACGTGATCTAAACTTATGATGAAGAATCAGCGATATCATTTCTGGAAGGTGTTCTGGGTGGTGTTGGGATTGTATATATTCTTTGGCATCATTGGAATTATAGCGTTATCCATTGTTCCTGATGAGGGTCAGCGCACCGCAGAATTATTTACCTGGAAGGCAGCGTTGAAGACATTTCTAAGCCTCCTGTTCAGTTGCTTTTTCTTTTATTTCACCATCAATTACTTTTACCAATTCCTTGGAGAAAAAAAGAAATTTATTCCATATTTACAAGTTGGCTTGATTGCCATTCTGCTTTGTTTTGCCTATCAGTTCGGAGCTCATTTAATTTTTCCCACGCAGGAAGAAGAAAAATATGCAACGATTCCCATCCTGTTGTTTGGATTTACCATAAAATCACTTTTTTATATTGGCATCAGCCTGCTGGTGGCTTATCTAACCAATCTAAGGGATGACCAGAAACAAAGAAAAATTCTGGAAGAGCAGAAAATGCAGCTGGAAGTTGAAAAATCTCAGGCCCATCTCAATTTCCTGAAAGCGCAGATCAATCCGCATTTTCTACATAATACCCTGAATTTCTTATACGCCAAATCCCTTCCTTTTTCTCCAGAATTATCTGAAGGCATCCTGACACTTTCAGATATCATGCGATATGCGCTGAGTGAAGGGAATACAAAAGATGGGAAGGCGCCACTTAAAGACGAGATCGAACATGTTCGCAATGTGATCAAGATCAACCAGCTTCGGTTCAGCAATAACCTGCATGTAAGCTTTGAAGTGAATGGTGTAGTCAATGGTGCTATGATTATTCCTTTTGTTTTAATTACACTCGTGGAAAATGCGTTCAAGCACGGTGACCTGAAAAGTCCTGTAAATCCGATTGACATCAGGTTGAATGTTCAGGGAGAGGCATTGGAGTTTTATTGCCGTAATAAAAAGAAAACCGGACCCAAAGAGATCTCCACAGGTGTAGGGCTTGACAATATCCGGAAAAGGCTGGAGCTGGCTTATGGCAGCCAGGTGAGCCTGGAGGTGAAAGACGAAAGCGACTTTTATACAACGGAACTAATTATAAAAAAGCTATGATCAACTGTATCATTGTTGATGACGAGCAGCACGCCATTGATATTCTGGTTCATTACGTGGAACAAACTCCTTATTTACACCTGGCAGGAACCACCACCAATCCCATAGAAGCATTGCAGATGGTAGCAGCTGTTAAAGCTGATCTTGTTTTTCTGGATATCCAGATGCCGGAATTATCAGGAATGGATTTCATTAAGGCTATACATGGAAAGACGAAGATCATTTTAACCACGGCCTATACCGAATTTGCTTTGGAAAGCTATGAGTTGGAGGTGGTGGATTATCTGCTTAAGCCTGTAAGGTTCCCCAGGTTTTTGCTGGCCGTTCAAAAAGTGATCAAAGAACTGGAAGAATACACAGAGCCCGTACATCAGGGAAATGAAGGGGATTTTATTTTTGTGAAAACCGAATCCAAAGGCAAGCTGATAAAGATCAACCTGGATGATATTGAATACATTGAAGGGATGAAGAATTATGTGGCGATTTACAGGGGAGGTCAGAAAATTATGGTTTATACTTCCATGAAAGATATCGAAGGCAAGCTTCCGGCGCATGAGTTTTTAAGAGTGCACAAGTCATTCATTATTCCGATTACTAAAATTACCGGAATAGAAGGGAACCTCGTGCGGTTGAAAAATGTCAATTCAGAAATCATCATCGGAGAAAACTACAAAGCTCACCTCATGGAGATTATCAGGAACAAGATGATACAATGAAGTGAGCTGCCTCCGCACGAGGTGCATCTTTGCATCGAATAGAAAAGTTCATCCCCTTATCTTCCCTTTATGAAAGTTTTATCGCTCCTGCAGCCATGGGCTACCCTGGTAGTGGAAGGAGTTAAAAAAATTGAAACACGCTCCTGGCAAACCAGTCATCGGGGAAGGTTGCTCATCCATGCAAGCCAGGGAAAAAAGGGTGGTATTCTTGCTACAGAACCACCTTTTAAAAAATATATTCCTCAATTCAGCCAGCTATCTTTTGGGGCGATCATTGGGAGTGTAACACTCGATGATGTGTTTCCTGTTGAACGCCTTTTTTTATCTGATCAGCTTTTAGCCAGTCTTACCATGGAAGAAAAGGCGTTTGGAGATTATACCAAGGGCCGCTACGCCTGGATGCTTTCCGAACCTGAAATATTTACCCAACCCATTTTGGTGAAAGGTGCACTCAGTCTCTGGGAATTTGATTTTCAGGAGTGATTCATCTGTTTTTAATAATCTACATGGTGCAGGATTTGCTTTTGAATGTCTATGATACAAAGGACATGAAAAAGATTAGCTCCATTAAAAACAAAAAGGAAATCAGCAGGATTCTGAAAAAAGGTGTTGCATTACCCATGCCGGAAAATATGGCTCCCATGCTGGCCACCCTGGTAGCAGATCCGGTAGATGATGAAAACTGGGTATATGAAATGAAATGGGATGGATTCAGGGTGCTGGCGTATATAAACGGTACCACAGTGGACCTCCGTTCGCGCAATAATAAATCGTTCAATGAAAAATTTTACCCTTTGCATAAAGCCTTACAGCAATGGAACATTCATGCAGTTGTGGATGGAGAGTTGATTGTGGTGAATGAACAGGGTGTGCCGGATTTTGGAGGCTTGCAGTTGTGGAGGAGCGAAGAAGATGGTCAATTGGTGTTGTATGCGTTTGATATATTATGGCTGGACGGATTTTCCCTGATGCATCTTTCGCTGGAAGAAAGGCGGATGGTATTACAATCGGTGATGCCGGCAAGTATCACTTCTGTTAGGATCAGTCAGGCGATTGAAGGTTCGGGTAAAGAAGCTTTCCGCCATGCCGAACAACTTCAACTGGAAGGAATCATGGCCAAGAAAAAGGGAAGTGTGTACCTGCCAGGTTCCCGATCAAAAGAGTGGTTGAAGATCAAAACAGAAAAAAGGCAGGAATTGATAATAGGTGGGTATACCCAAAATGAAGGGTCTAATAAATTATTCAGTTCCCTGTTGATGGGTATTATGGAGAAGGGGGAATTCCGTTTTCTGACACCGGTTGGAACAGGATTCAATAAAAAAATGCAGGAGGATATTTTAAAAAAACTAAAACCCTTCGTTACTAAAACTTGTCCCTTCCATACCATCCCGGAATATAACAAGCCTTCGAGGTTCCGTCCCCATCCTCCCAAAGCCCGCGTTACTTGGGTCAAGCCCAAACTTGTTGCAGAAATCAGTTACAGGGAAATCACGCGTGATGGAGCAGTTCGTCACCCTTCATTTAAAGGAATGAGGGAGGACAAAAAACCTGGCGAGGTGGTGATGGAGCTGCCAGCTGATACTCAAAAATTGGTAAAAGACAACCGGCTCGTTCAACAGAAAATTATTTCTGCTCCTCCCAGGAAGCAACGAGCTACGCTTCTGAATCCAAATGAAGAAACCCAAACCCGCATCATAGGTGGACATGAATTGAAATTTTCTAACCTAAGCAAGATCTTCTGGGCGAAAGAACATATAACAAAGCGGGATATGATCAATTACTATTACCAGGTGGCGCCATACATGATACCCTATCTGAAGGACAGGCCGCACACACTCAATCGCCATCCCAATGGTAGCGAGGGAGAAAGTTTTTACCAAAAGGATGTAAAGGGCAAGACGCCGGAATGGATAGAAACATTTCCCTATTATAGTGAAGCGGACCAAAAGGAAAAAGAATTTCTGGTAGGTACCCATGAAGCCAGCCTGTTATATATGGCTTCACTGGGATGTATAGAAATCAATCCATGGCTGAGTACAAGGGCCACTCCTGATATGCCCGATTGGTGCATTATAGACCTGGATCCAGACAAGAATAGTTTCGAACAGGTGATCAAGGCGGCTAACGTAACAAAGGAAATCCTGGATGCGGTGGGAGCCAACTGTTATTGCAAAACTTCAGGGTCAACAGGATTGCATATCTATATACCCCTGGGTGCAACATATACTTACCAGGATTCTAAAGAATTTGGTCGGCGAATTGCAAAGATTATCCATGCAGAACTTCCAAAGTTTACGTCAATTGAAAGGAAAACCGCTGACCGTGGGAGACGTATGTACATAGATTTTTTACAAAACAGGCCACAGGCTACCGTTGCAGCGCCTTATTCCCTTCGTCCAAAACCTGGTGCACCGGTTTCTATGCCTTTACATTGGGAAGAAGTAAAAAAAGGCTTGAAGATTACTGACTTCAATATAAAAAATGCAATTGCAAGATTAAGGGTTGAAGGTGATCTTTTTAAAGGAGTTCTTGGAAAAGGAATTCCCATGGAAAAAGCGATTAAAAAATTAGAATCATTATTCCCGCTTGTTCTACCGGCAAAAAGCAAATGAGCTCTTGTTTATATCCCTGTATCCTACTGGATTATTGTTTGTAGAACAATACATCAAGGGTATGCTGCAGGACGTCAAAGAGAATCGTGCTCACCTTTGAGAGGAATTACTTTGTGATGAATCATGATAACATGAAGTACTATTCATCACAAAATTTTTTTATGCAACACAACACATTCCGGAAAATTATCAAAGCTTCAGTTCTCGCAGGCTTTTGCATGATGGTGATTTCATTTTCCCATCCAACGGGCGGCGATCTCATTGAGATCTTTTTGAATAAAAAATTGTTATTGCAACAATATGTTCCTAAAGAACCAACTGCCAAATCAATTTCCCTTGGAGCTTCCGATATCGGAAAACAATTAGACGTGTATTACAAACATTGCGGACTGGCGGGTAAATCAAGAACCATTACTCTAAAAAACAAGCAACACAATTCAGTGAAAGAATGGCATTTTACAGATGCCACCGCAAATAATGCTTGTATGACGATTATGGTAAAAGACATTTTTTCAAGCGTAACAAAAGTGGACGGATCGGGACAGTTGTATTATTTTTCAAAGGAGATACCGGCTGGTAGGTTGTTGACTGAAATTGTTTTTCAGCACCAGTCAGTAGCCATGAAGTAACCCAACAAGATGCAGGATAAAGCGAATAAGATATAAACGACGGATTTCTAATGATAAGCACCCACCACGGGTGCTTATCATTAGTGGCTATCAAAAGCTAAAGCCAAGTCCCACTTTGAAAGACCTGTTGTAAGCATGGAGGTTTTTATTGGCATCTGTTTTTACTAGACCATGGTCATAAGCGGCAGTGATATTGAATCCATTGGCTGTCTGGTAACCTATACCCCCGGTGAAGCCCGCATCCCAACGATTGAATTGACTGGTAGCATCCATTTTCTTATTCAGCAGATTGAACCCCAACACACCTGCTGTTGTAACCAGGTCCGCCTTGGCCAGATATGATATCTGCGGTCCTGCAAATATTTGGAATCCATTGATATGGGCTTTTAATACCACGGGCAAATCGATGTAATGAGTGGAAAGTTTTGCCTTTGCATTAGCCCCAATAAATTCTGCACCTTTTATATTCAGCGCGCCTTTCAGTTCATATCCCTTCTGTGCGTAGTAGAGTGCTGGCTCTAAAGAAATAACTGAAGTCAATGGAACTGATGCATAACCACCTGCAAATAATCCCT
>JANLYU010000451.1:0-6788 GCA_031365785.1 Flavisolibacter sp.
GGCAGGTGATCAGGGTTCCTAATGCCGGACCGTAAAATCCAAAATTCAATAAACAGATATAATTAACTAGGGCATTAAAAACCAGGCAGGCTGAATTGATATAAAAAACCTTTTTTGCTCTTCCGATAGAATTCAAAAGATTGGCAGCCTGATTTTGTGCCGGTCTGAAAATACCCGTAATCATATAAAGTTGTAAAATGGGAGCGGCGTCGATGTATTGGTTGCCGGCAATGGCCGTAATTACAAAGGTGGGAAAAATGATGATTAACACCGCAAGCGGAATGGTAAAAGTAACCAGTATGGCCACCATTCTTTCATAAAGGTACTTGACACGGTTAGCTCCTTCATGAGCAGCGGCGCTTGCGACTTTTGGAAAAAGCACTTCCGATGCTGCATAAGAAGGAATGTCTATCAGTTGGTTAACGCGGTTGGCACTACTGTACGAAGCTACATTTCCCGCCGTCATAAACTTTGCGGTCATCAGCTGGTCAAGATTGGAAAAAATATTCGCTACCATGCCGGACCCAAAAATATAACCACCGTATCCAACGATTTTCCTGATCCAGATTTTGGTGGGATTGAATCGGTATAATAAATAAGGACGGCTAAAAAAATAAATGGTTACTGTTCCAACGAAAATGCTGATGATCTGATACATCACCAGGTGGACTAGTGAAAAAGGAACAGAAAAGATTTTATGACTGATAATAAAACCAAAAAACAGAATCTGACGAACGAAATAACCTGCAAAAACACCTTTGAATTCTAAATGTGATTGCTGAATGGCTTCGAAATGAGAAAAATAAACCATGAGCACCAGCCCAGGAATATACCATTTCAACATGTGTCCTAACTCATTGCCGATATGGGTCAAGCCATTCAATTGACTGGAAAAAATCAAAACCAAAAAAATAAATAGGGAGGTGATGGCCAGGTTGATGACGAGGGAAGAAGAAGCGATGACCGTTTTTTCCATCTTTACCGTAGTTCCACTAACATATTTGATATGTGCATTTTTTAAAAGATTGGTTTTCGTCATTTCGAATATGGTGATGATCGTAAGGAAAAGGGTCCAAATACCCATTTCTGGTTTAGGAAGTGCCCTGATCAGTATGACAAAATTGACAAACCCAAAAAGCGTCAGTGAAAATCGTTGTAGAATGGTAAAAAAGGCAGAACGGATCCAATATGATGAAAAATATTTTTTCAAGGGTGGTGCGGTTTGTAAAGTTTTAAAAACTTTATGGGGCGAACTATAAACATACGCAAAAAATTATACTTGATAGGTATGGAAACTGAATTAATTATAAATGATTTTTCCCTTTTTTTACTTCCTTTTTCCTGGAAGAATAAATCCATTCGCTCAAAGTAAATGAGTTGTTTTACTTATCAGGAAATTCGATAAACCATTAAATCCTTCGTTTTTCTACATGGAAATTATACTATGGTTTTTTCTCAAAGTATATTTATCTTAGCGACAGTGAGTTAAGTGTTAGTATTGGACTAACTGTGTTTAAAAGAAGTGAATAAGTCAGACTTTACAGATGTAAGGCATTTGATTTTAGGGGTCAATTTTACTTTCTGGGTTTTAATGATCTGCTACCTTATCTAAAGAGAGCATTCCTGTAGCCCTGAATTTAAAATAAGTCCAAAAACAAGTACTGCCATGCATGTTTTTTCTGAAGCACTTTTTTTCACACAGGAAGTGCTAATAAGCCAAATATCCCTATATCCTATCCTAAAAACGAACTAGCCTATGAAAACCAAAAAGGCATTGCTTTTGCTGCTGCTGCATGCATTGATAATCAGTACCTGTTTTTCGCAATCCCTTATAGGTCGCCAGCAGGTTGATCAATATCCAACCACTTCATGGAATACAATGACTTATGGCCTTACCTGGCTCCCTTCTGACTACTCTACCAATCCCTCACAAAAATATCCCTTGCTTCTTTTCTTTCATGGTTCAGGTGAAGGAGGTGATGGAGTGGGCGGATTATATACACTCATTTCCCAGGGTCTTCCACGGACTATCGCCAACGGACTGAATCCGGAAGCCACAAATCCTTCAGATGGTAAACGCTATAAATTCATTGTAGTTTCTCCTCAGGCCCCCTCTGCTATGCATTGGTCTTACGGATTTGATGCCATTCAGTATATCCTGGCAGATGTGGTAAAAAGATACAGGGTAGACCTGTCTAGGATCTATGTAACAGGATTATCAGCAGGCGGTTCAGCCACTTATTCTACCGTCACCAACGGTGCTGCCTTTGCTCAGAAAATTGCGGCTATTGTTCCCATTTGTCCTGCGGGGACGAATACCCAATCAGAATTTGACCAGTTATCCAAAGTGGGCGGAACTTATGGGGTAAAGGTTTGGAGCGCCTGCGGCGCTACAGATGCATTATATAGTTTTGCACAGAATACAGTGAATACGATCAATAATGCCAACCCACCTCCAGTGGTTGCCGCTATGCTTACGTCTATTCCAGGTGTTGGCCACGAACCCGGGGCATGGAATACTCCCTATGATTCTACCTGGAGGCCTACGCCACAAAATATGAATATATATGAGTGGATGCTAACCTATACCCGAAGTACCAATTTGCCTTCTTCCAATGCAGGCGCCAATCAATGGATCACCCTTCCTATTAGCCAGGTAACGTTAAATGGAAGTGGTACTCCTGCTCCGGGAAACACCATTACTTCTTATAGCTGGACCCAATTATCTGGCCCTTCAGGGTCAACAATTGTTACACCCAATTCCGCTGTTACAAATATCACTGGCCTCTCTCAAGGTAGTTTTGTTTTCAGGCTCACAGTTACTGATAACCTCAATGCAACTTCTTTTTCAGACGTTACTATAACTGTTTACCCGGTTCCCAATGTGTTGCCCATTGTCAATGCAGGAACTGATCAAATCATTACGCTACCTGTTAATTCTGTAACCCTGAACGGAACAGCTACGGACCCTGATGGAACCATCATGTCGGTTATGTGGAATAAAGTTTCTGGTCCATCATCCTATTTGTTGACAAATGCTTCTAATGCAGTAACTATTTTAAGCAACCTGTCGCAGGGAACCTATATGTTTGAACTGACAGCAACAGATAATGCAGGAGCTTCTGTAAAAGATTCCGTTATAATAACTGTAAATCCCGCACCACTTACCAACATAGCACCAAAAGCTAACGCAGGTCCGGATATGTCAATTACGCTTCCAGTAAACAGCATTACACTTGTAGGGAATGGAACTGATGCTGATGGTACCGTGGTCGGTTACGCATGGTCAAAAATATCAGGCCCAGCACCATTCACGATTGTTTCACCCAACTTACCCCAAACAATTGTTAGCAATTTGATTCAGG
Organism: Flavisolibacter sp.; assembly: GCA_031365785.1. Taxonomy (GTDB): domain Bacteria; phylum Bacteroidota; class Bacteroidia; order Chitinophagales; family Chitinophagaceae; genus Flavisolibacter. Next base: position 3,366 of record JANLYU010000451.1, read on the forward strand.
GGAATTATCAGTTTGAACTCCGGGTAACAGATAATAACGGAGCCTGGAGTTTGGATACGGTTTCTGTATCAGTCAATCCCGCTACGGTCATCAACATCCCGCCGACTTGCAATGCCGGAACGGATACGGTCATCACCCTTCCCTCGGATAGTGTTTATTTAACAGGATATGCCACTGATGTTGACGGAACGATTTCCGGCACTCAGTGGAGTCAACTTTCAGGTCCGGCTTCATCGTTCATTGCTGCACCTACGCAATTGAATACTATGATTCGTTCCTTAGTGCAGGGCACTTACGTTTTTGTATTAACAGTAACGGATGATTCAGGAAGCACAGCTAAGGATACTGTGCAGGTCATGGTCAATCAGGCAGCTATCATTTCAGGGTGCAACGGAACTAAAAGATGGATGCTTCCGGGTGGCGATGGAGGAAAATATATTAATGCAGATCCTTCCAGTCTTTGGGCCCAGACCATCAATGCAGGCGATACACTGGTACTGTCTGCCCAATATCCATACAGTTATTTTAGCATGGAAGGCTATTCTGGCACAGCAGCCTGCCCCATCGTGGTGATCAATGAAAATGGGCAGGTTTGGTTGACCTCTGGAATTACCGCAAGAAATTGCAGGCATATTAAAATTAGCGGCAGTGGATCTTCTAATTTCTATTATGGTTTCAAGGTCTACAATCCAGGGATAGATCAGAATGGCGTAGCCATATGCCTTACTGGCAAATCAAGTACCATTGAAGTAGAACGGGTAGACGTGTATAAAAAAACCTATGGAGTATGGGCCAAACAGGATCCTATGTGTGATGTCTCTTACAATTATCCTAATTACATCATGGATAGTATTGAAATTCATCACAGTCGTTTTAAAAATATTGGTCAGGATTGCATCTATGCCGGAAATACTGATCCACTTGGTACCAGAGAAATCAATTGCAATGGCGTGATTTATCATTATATACCCATGCGCCTCTCTAATATTAACCTACACCATTTAATTATTGATAGCTGCAACAGGACAGGTATTCAGTTAAGCGGTGCAAGTGATGGATATAACCAGATACATGATAACGTGGTTACCCGATGCGGCTATGAATACAATCAATGGCAGGGAACCGGCATTGCGATCGGTGGTATGACCCGAAATTGTCATGTATATAACAACTCCATCAAAAATACTTTTCTGTATGGAATCATGAGTTTTGGTGTGGGAACCAATTACATTGAAAATAACATCATTGATTCTACAGGGTACCTCGATGGTATTCCTAACCTGGGATCACAGCCTTGCAATATTATGGCAAGTCCAAAGGAAACCATTCCCTTTGACAGCACCACCATCATCATCCGGAATAACAGACTGGGAAGGAATTCAACTATGGACAGTACCAATATTGCAGTGGTATTATGGGGTCCGCCAACCTGGACCACCCATAGTGTGGTGTGCAGTAATACGAAAATAAATGATTCTTCCCCTGCACTGTTCTATGTAGATCCAAATGTGAAGTACATCAATAACTGCAGTGTAGTATCCACTAATATTCCACCCGTAGCAATGGCAGGTAATGACCAACAGGTTACTACAGCAGGTTCGGGCAGTGTTGTTCTTTCGGGCCAGGGAACTGATGCTGATGGAAAGATCATTACGTACCGGTGGAGTCTGGTATCAGGTCCCAGCTCCTGCACCATAGTCAACCCCGAGCTGGCACAGACAACCATTACTAACCTGATTCCGGGAGAATACACATTCCGGTTAACAGTTACTGATAATGACAGCTCCTCAGCAACAGATGATGTGGTGATTAGATTTTTACTTCCAAATGTTTCACCTGTAGCCAATGCGGGACCTGACCAGATTATTGTACTTCCTCTCAATTCTGTCACGTTAAAAGGAAGCGCGCTGGATTATGACGGAAGCATTATATCCTATCAATGGAAAAAGATTGCAGGGCCAGCTTCTGCTAATATTATTGCGGTATCCAGTGCAGAAACTTCAGTTACCGGCCTTTCTGAAGGGTTTTATTATTTTGAATTATTAGTGGCGGATAATGGGGGGTTGGAAAACAGGGATACCATCATGATCAGGGTCAACCCACAGCCACCGGTAACCAATGTACATCCTGTTGCCCATGCTGGTGCTGATCAAATCATCACCCTGCCCACGGATATGGTAACACTTAACGGAAGTGGAACTGATGCGGATGGTTCAGTGATTTCTTACCAATGGATGAAATTATCAGGTCCTGTTTCATATACGCTGAGCAGTTATACTCAGGCCCAAACACTTTTGAGTAACCTGGTACAAGGCACCTATCAATTTGTATTAACCGTTACCGATAACCAGGGAAGCACCGGCAGTGATACCGTATCCATAACTGTGTTACCAACTCCGAATCAGGCTCCAAAAGTCAATGCAGGTTTGGACCAGGTGATAACTTTGCCTGTGAACACAGTTTCTCTTTCCGGTTCAGCTACAGATGCCGATGGAACTGTAATGATGTATCAATGGACTAAAGTATCGGGACCAACTGCATTTACCATAGTCAATTATGCCCAACCCCTTACCGGGCTCAGTGGCCTGGTGCAGGGTGTTTATCAATTTGAATTACGCGTGGCTGATAATAGTGGTGCCATCGCCAGGGACACAGTAAAAGTAACAGTAAATGCCATTCCGAACGTTCCACCAATGGCTCATGCGGGAAGTGACCAGGTAATTACTTTGCCTTTGAATAATATTACATTGAATGGAACCGGCACTGATATAGATGGTACCGTGTCTGGTTACCTCTGGACAATGGTTAGTGGGCCATCCCAGTTCGTGATCGGAACACCAGGCCTGTCCAGCACCGTTTTCAGCAACCTGGTACAGGGCGTATACCGCATGGAGTTGAGGGTAACTGATAATCAGGGTGCAACAGGTAAAGACACCGTAACAGTGACCGTCCTTGCGGCAAATATTCCACCTGTGGCACACGCGGGTGCCGACCAGGTGATCACCTTACCAGTCAATTCTACTACTTTACACGGAAGTGCTTCAGATGCGGATGGAATCATAACATCCTATAAATGGGTGAAGATTTCTGGACCTGTTGATTTTACGATTGTTAATCCATTGGCCTTAGAAACCATTATTCAACATCTTATTTTGGGGACCTATCAGTTGGAACTCACCGTAACAGATAATAAAGGTGCCATAGCAAAAGATACCGTTAGCATCAGAGTCAATGCAGCACCTCCTCCAGTGAATGCAGTACCAGTGGCCCATGCTGGACTGGACCGGACGATTACGTTGCCACTGAACCAGCTTACCCTCAATGGAAGCGGCACCGATAGCGATGGAACCATTGTTGCTTACAGGTGGACCAAAGTTTCAGGTCCTGCTCAGTTCACATTCGGATCCCCGGCTCAGGCCCAGA
>JANLYU010000054.1:0-4587 GCA_031365785.1 Flavisolibacter sp.
TTGCCAGCCGTTGACCTCTGCCTGGCTATAGTATAATGTTACCTGGTATTGCCCGGCAGGATTATTATTTGAAGGAATGACCCTGAAGGTTTTATCCAATAGGAAATTAGCAGGTACATTATTCCAGAATGGTGAAGAACCATTTCCTGCCCGATCAATCACCAGCTGTGTACATCCATAATCAAATGCGGAAAGGTTTTTTATCCTGCCCATTAAAATACCTGCTGATGAATAAAAATAAAGATCCGCATTGGGCCCTAGGAATTCTGTCCGGGATGAATTCTGCAAGGTGTCTACCAATAAAGCATGATTGTTAAATTCAAATTGCATATTCGGCTTGACACCATAGAAATAATAGTTAACGTTGGATAAGGCTGTAGCACAATTGATTCCATTCTGGTAGTATAAATTTCCCTGGAACTGTGTTGCTGATGGATCTTGATAAGCTGTATTTGGATCGGCAAAGTCACTATTGTCAACAGTTTCATTATCATAACAAATTTCTATCACAATATTTCTGACCCCGTCCCAGAAGAATGGCACATCAAGAACCAGCGTATTTAATCCATTGACAGTTGAATAAGAGGGAAGATATTTATAATTGAAAGCCGCCGGATCAGTAAAAAATCCGTCTACCAAATACTGCGAATAAGTTGACGCAATATTGACGGAAAGGTTTTTAAAAGGCCTAATACTATTTTTGATCAAATTAAATGTCAGAGACGTAATATTTCCCTTACTCAGGCCTAAGGCATTTAATTCCGTAGCCTTGTAAAGCATTTCAGCCCTTTTGGCTTTTTGTCTGGCATCAAATATTGGTGCAGATGTGCTGCTTCCCAATGTTAAAGATGGAGAGCCCAATGAAAAATTTCCATTGATCAGGTGCACAGGTGTAACGTCATTACTTTCTATTGTTCCTATAAAACTTCTGAATGCTCCTGGAGTTGCATTTGTAACACCGGCGATGGTAAAATCAATAGTAAAAGATTCCTGTGGTTCTATTTCTGCGTCATCGTAAATCCTGATGGTAATTGGCAGGGTTTGAGATAATCCACTCGCAAAAAAATGTTGCTTAACAATATTATCAAAATCGCCATTGCAAGTAAAATCAAAATCCAAAGCTTCCTGTGCCGCATTGCCATTTCGTATATTGTAATTGACAGTTGCATCGCCCGCAGGATTTCCGATCATTGAAACATTAACTGTGTAATCTTTATAAGTTTTACAACCCACAATACCTGCTGCAGCCTCACGAAAAACAGACCCTGAAGAAGCAAACCGCACTTCTGGTGTACTTGGAATAACCGTAGTGAACAGACCACGGCCGTAAGTTGAAGCTACCATGGTATTATCACTTTGTCTGATTTTGAGCATGTCAGTCCTGACCGTTGGCAGATTGGTTTCAGGATCCCAAACTGTACTACTTCCGTTGACTGCATCTGTATGAAAAACACCGGCCCCTGTAGCGATATATAATTTATCATCATGCTGCGGATCAAAAACTGCCCATCGAACCGGCATATCAGGAAGGTTTCCATCTATTGCCGTCCAGGAAGTTCCCCCGTTGTTACTGTACCAAATGTTATTGACTCCAAAGTTGGTAAACACTGCAACAAGGAACTGGTCTGAAGATCCAATATTGATGCAGTTGAGAAAACCAGTTGGAAAAGAGCTGCCTGTAATATCTGATAAATCACCAGTTAAAACACTTGATCCTGAAAATGTATTGGCATTGTCCAGTCTCAATAATTTTCCACTTGTGCTGCCAATGAAAACCCTATTTAATGTATATGGTGAAACCTTGAAGGCAGATGCATTGCCATTCAACGGAGTTACGTCGAGAAAATCAGCATTTGAAGCTGAGTTGGCATTTGGCCACCGCAAAATCCTGCCCACAGGCGCAGATTCATTGCCATAACATGAATACAATATATTCTGGGCATCATCATAATCATACGGATTAGCAAAAAGTCCTAGTGATGTGGAAAAAGTAATATGGCTCCATGTTTGGCCACCATTGGTACTCCTGATGAAATGATTATAAGGAAGGCAACCGAACTGAATTTTTGGATTTCCCTGGTTGATATGTACATAAAAACCATCACCGCCCATCACTTCTGTAGAACTTCCCAGGCCAGGATCCTGTAGATTATGAGTTCCATTATCCTGTGCACCAGCTAGCAGGTAGGGTGAACCGGCATCCGGATGGATGTCAGCAGAATAGAATTGTTTGATGGCAAGATTTTTATTTTTGTCTGCATAAGTTACGCCCCCGTCCCTTGAAAGAAACAGTCCGCCATCATTTCCAATAAGTATGCGGTTTTCTGATCCCGTATTCCACCACAGGCAAAAATGGTGATCTGCATGCACATAAGGTGGAACAGAACCAACCCAGTGTGTGATGGCACTGCCAACAGAGACACCACCATCAACAGATTTATATTGATCCAGACCACCTATTATAAATTCATTGGAGTTCAAATTATTGATGTTTAGTGTGATATTATACCAGCCCTGTCGATTCAATACACCAAATGGAAATGCAATCGAATTTTGCAGCGTCCAGTTAGCACCACCATCTATTGATTTGTAACAGCTATCCGCATTATTGGAGGAATTTACGGTTACAGCATACAATACATCACCCTGACATGCAAGTTCAAGCCTTTTAGAGGGGGGCGGCGTTGGTCCGGTGCGTATTCCCAGACTGGAATTCCAACCTGTTGATGGGGTTACAGTAGATGGTATATCCGTATACCAATGGTTCACTCTTGTTTTGTTCCATCCAAAACTCGCATGCAACCTACCGGTAGAACTAATTTCGATATCTGTACAGGTGCTATCGCTGGTCAAAGTTGCCGGTGTGATATTCATCCAGTTTGTTCCGTGGTCTGTGGATCGAAACAATCCGTAAGGTTGAACCACTGAAATTGTAGTTGTCCTGGCGGCCAGATAAACATTGCCTGCTGCATCACAAACAATTTTAAAGCTTTTGATAAAATTGGAAGTGGACGTAAGTTTTGACCAGGAGATACCTGCATCAATTGATTTCCAGATACCTGCACCATATATATCAAATGTATTATGTACAGGTTCACCAGTGGAATAATACATGATGGCCGGATTGGAGGGATCCTGGCAAATGGAAGATATGGAAAGGGTTTCATTGTGGTCATCCACTTTCTGCCAGTTGGGAGCTACCGAAAGAAAGTTGGTGCATTTCCACAAACCACCGGAAGTTCCCCCACATAAAACCGTATTGCCTGATGGGTCATTCAATGTGTCAACCAGCACAGCCATTATAAAGCCCGAGGTTGAATTTTTACCCGCCCTTTTATTTCCATTTGATGGTCCTATAGTATCTGATATTGGTCCTCTTTCTGTCCAGGAAAGAGCTGCATTTTTATTCAAACGATTCAGTCGTTTTTGATTTTCAGTTATATTTATGGCACGAAGTAGTCTTCCTGAAGGAACATAACCAAGAGCCGGATCTTTTAATTTTTCAAATTCCAGGCTGTCTAATGCTCCCGGTTGTTCGAAACCTTCTGTTCCTTCTCCAGTTATTTGCTGAAAGGTTGCTATTCCTGTATGGGATGTTTGATGGCACGAATTGAAAAGACATAAGCCCGTAATAGCAAATGCCATGAAAGTTTTTGAGTTGAGCATGTGCACAGTTTTGGTGCTTAAAAGTTACGCCAAATTATTACACCAAAATCAGCGCAATATTCAAAATATAGCTGGAGACGGGACACAAAAAAATAATTTCATTACATGCGTATCACTTTTTTTGTAAAGTGCTCCTGGTCCACGTAAACATTCAAAATATAGGTTCCCCTGCTGACCTGGCCATTCAATTGCCAATGAAGCAACCCTGACACCTTTTGGAAACTCTTCTCCTTTATTACCACACCACCTGCAGACACCAGCTGCATTTTTACATTCATGGATGGTTTTGAAATTCCAACATCAAGATATCCGGTGAATGGATTGTTGACTACCCACATCCTTTGCCGGCTGTTGTCATAGCGAATCAAAACTACCTGGCTCCTCTTATTGTGGCCATCAAGGTCATTGATGCGCAAACGGTAATAATTAGCATCGAATAAAAGCTGGTCCCTAAATGCATAATTCTTTTTGGAAGAACTGTTGCCGGATGCAGTAACGGATCCGATCGAATAAAAATTGATCCCGTCTGAAGACTTTTCTACATCGAAATTTTTTGTGTTCTGTTCCCAACCAGTGCTCCAGTTTAATACACCTGTACTTCCATCCAGGTGGCCTGTAAAACTTAATAAACTCACAGGAAGTGGGATGGTTCCCGGGATGCCTGCTCCAAAACCAGAGAACCCACTGCTGAAAGTGGCTGAAATGGTATAATCTGTTCCAAAACTCCCCAATACAGGGTTGTCAATGATCAGAATGTTGCCGGCACCATTTATATTGGCTGGTGTTACCAGGCTGACCTGTCCATTTACTTTTACCAGTTTGATATTGCTCCAGTTATTACCAGTGACTGTTTGCCAGCCGTTGACCTCTGCCTGGCTATAGTATAATGTTACCTGGTATTGCCCGGCAGCATTATTATTT
>JANLYU010000055.1:0-2746 GCA_031365785.1 Flavisolibacter sp.
TTGCCAGCCGTTGACCTCTGCCTGGCTATAGTATAATGTTACCTGGTATTGCCCGGCAGCATTATTATTTGAAGGAATGACCCTGAAGGTTTTGTTCAGGAGATAATTAGCAGGTACATTATTCCAGAATGGTGAAGAACCACTTCCTGCCCGATCAATCACCAGCTGTGTACATCCATAATCAAATGCAGAAAGGTTTTTTATCCTGCCCATTAAAATACCTGCTGATGAATAAAAATAAAGATCTGAGTTAGGTCCGAGGTTTTCTGTTTTGGATGAATTTAGTAATGTGGCTACAACAGAACCATTGGAATTATTAAATTGGGCTTGCGGTTTATATCCATATGGATAATAAAAAGAATTGGTGAGACTATTACTGCAATTAATATCATCCTCATATTCGATATTACCATCCAACTGTGCCGCAGAAGGATCCAAACTTGCAATAACAGGATCTGCAAAATCAGCATTATCCGCCGTCAGGTTATCGTAACAAAATTGCACCACAACATTGCTTACGCCATCCCAATCAAAGGGTGTGTCAAAAGTAAAAGCATTCCATCCACTTATTGTATTGTAACTATTAATTGTCTTTACGAGGGTAGTATTGGTAATATTGTACCCATTTGTAAGGAAATTCAAACCTGATTCGGCCATTGCAATTTTTACATTTTGATAAGCCCTCAAACTATTCTTAACCATATTAAGGGATATAGAAGAAATTTTGCCTGCCCTTAACCCAGCAGACTGTAATTCTGAAGCCCTGTAAAGGAACATGGATTTCTTCATGCGTATACGGGCATCAAATACCGGAGAGTATGTTTTATCTCCCAAAGTTGAAGAACCAAATGCTACCAGAAATTGAGCAGATTGATATATAATAGGCGCAAGATCATTGTCAATGATAGCTAAATTGAAGCTTTTAAAATTTCCTGCAACAGCATTTGTTGCACCGGACACTGATATGTCAATCGAAAAGTTTTCTAAGTTTTCTGATTCTACATCATCGTAGATGCGTACACTGATCAATTTTGTCTGTGCAAGTCCAGAGGTAAAAATCTGCTGGTAGGCTGGGTTAATAAAATCACCATTTACTGTCCAGTCAAAATCAAGCCCCGGTTGCGCACTGTTTCCGGCACGAATCGTATAATTTACGATGGCGTCACCAGTAGGTGGTGCGATCATGGAAACCTGAAACGCATAATCCTTATAATTTTTACATCCAATCGTTCCTTCACTGGTTTCATTGATGGTCATTCCTGCTGAAGCAAACCGGATTTCAGGAGTTGCAGGAATCACGGTGGTATACATTCCCCTGCCGTAGGTAGCCGCTACCATGGTATTGTCACTGGCGCGAAGCTGCAGCATATCAGTGCGGACATTTGGAAAATTTGTCTCCGGGTCCCAAACCGTACTGCTGCCATTGACCAGGTTCGTATGAAATACACCCACAGAAGTAGCTATAAAAAGTTTGTCGTCATGTTGCGGATCAAAGAGGGCCCAACGTACCGGAATGTCTGGCAGGTTTCCATCAATGGCATTCCAGGTAACACCGCCATCAACGCTGATCCAGATATTGTTAACCCCGAAGTTGGTAAAAACGGCCACAAGTTTCTGGTCGGAAGATCCTATATTGATGCAATTCAAATAGCCATTTGGAAATGAACTTCCGGTAAGAACCGTAGTATTAGCGCTAATGTTTGAACTCGTTACAGTATTGACATTATCGACGCGGATTAGCTTTCCGCTATTGCTTCCCAAAAATATTCTATTTGGCAAATAAGGTGATAATTTCACCGATGTACAGGAACCAGCCAACTGATTTACTGTAAGCGTATTTGTTAAGCCATTCATATTAGCACTTGGCCATCGAAGGATGGAGTTATTTCCATAGCTTCCATATAAAATATTTTGTCCGTCATCATAATCAAAGGGATTGGTAAAAATACCTGAGTTGGATATTGAATAACGCTGCCAGGTTTGGCCTCCATCGGTTGACCGTCGATAATTATTGTAGATATATTCACCCCATTGTATCATGGGATTGAGTTGATTGATGTGAACGAATGCTCCATCTCCGCCGGTGACTTCTGTGGAATTACCCAGCCCGGGATCCTGCAGCTTATGGTTTCCGTTATCCTGAGTGCCGCCCAGTAAATAGGGAGAACCTGCATCCGGGTGAATGGCACAGGAATAAAACTGCTTTACATTGAGATTTTTATTCCTGTCCGTAAAAGTCGTTCCACCATCCCGGGATAGAAAAATACCCCCGTCTCCTCCAATAACAATCCTGCTTTCACTACCTACATTCCACCACTGCATCCAATGATGGTCAGCATGAACATAAGGTGTTACAGTTCCTATCCAGCGCGTGAGCCTTGTTACAGAATTACCACCATCAATTGATTGATAAGCATCAAAGCCACCCACAATAAATTCATTAGCATTATCCGGGTTGATGGAAAGCGTAATATTATAATATCCCTGCCCATGTAGAAGATCAATAGGAAAAATGATTGAATTCTGCAAGGTCCAGGTAGTGCCATTATCACTTGACTTATAACAACTGTCGGCATTATTAGAAGCATTCACAGTAATGGCATATAAAATATTTCCCATACTTGCTAATTCCATTCGTGTTGCCTTGGGAGGTGTACCAAAGGTTCTGATGCCGGTACTCATATTCCAACCGCTGGATGTAGATACATTGGCCGGATCATCTGTAAACCAGTGGTTGACTTTTGTA
>JANLYU010000051.1:0-18859 GCA_031365785.1 Flavisolibacter sp.
AATGACGGAATTGTTTTTGTCATCAAAGAGCAATTTGGCCGTTCGCCATTTACATATACCATTATTGCACCTTCTCCGTCTAACATCGGAATCACCAATACTTCAGGGAATTTTAGTGGTTTAATTCCTGGTGAATATGTCATTCAGTTACAGGATTCGTGCGGTGGCATCCAGGTGAGAAGAATTACCATTGAAAATTACAATTGGTGGGTGGACAGTTTGAGTGTGGCGCGTTTAGGTTGCGACAGCGCACAGGTATTGATAAGGCTGGCTGATAATAAAGGAAACGGTAACATGGTGGGTACAACCTTCAATGGATTTGCCTATGGTGTGGTACTAAACGCAGCAGATACCACCTGGTACCTCTCAAATAGTTTCCACACTTTCCTGGGAAAAAGAAGAAGCCTGATCATCGTGGTAAAGGACAACTGTGGCAATATACATGCAGTTGACTGGAACCTGCCCGCTTCTTTGCGGCCCTCCCTGAATTCCGTATCCGTAAACCCACAGGACTGTTCGTCTTTTGATGCATCCGTTACTGGTCAGAACCTGGTGAACCCGGATTTTTGTCTGTATGATTTTTCCAATGTTTTATTGTCCTGCAATACCTCAGGGATTTTCAATGGCCTCGATTACGGATCCTATTGTATCCGTGTTACAGATGCCTGCTATGATACCACCATCAGCCGGTGCTTCACGGCTACGCAACCTGTACCTTATATCGACGCCAGTGTAACCATTACCAACCTTTCCTGTTCCACATTTACCTGCGCTGTAACCGGCCAGCGGAATATTCTGAATCCAAACTATTGCCTCGTGGATACCAATGATGTTGTCATCAGCTGCAATGCTTCTGGTGTATTTACCACTGTGCCTTATGGAAATTATTGTATCATGGTTCAGGATATGTGCACGGGTGCATTTTTAAAACGATGTTTTTCCATTTCAAAACCTAAGCCCGTGCTTGCTTCTTATTCCATAACCGGTTCTACCTGCAGTTCCTTAAATGTGAGTGTTACTGGAAATTATCTTAATAATGCCTTGTTTTGTTTATACAATAGTGCAGGACAAGTGATCTCCTGTGATTCTTCTGGAAATTTTAACGGCATTAACCAGGGATCGTATTGTATTCGGGCTATTACCTGCACGGATACTTCCAACAGCATCTGTTTTGTTACTTCCAGACCGATACCTTCTATTAGTGCGGGTGTACAGATCCTGAACAAGAATTGCACAACATTCAGCGCTTCGGTCACAGGCCAGACGAACCTTACCAATCCTCAATACTGTCTGTATGATCAAAATGATACACTCATCAGGTGTAATGCCACGGGTATATTTGACAGCCTTTTGTACGGTTCGTATTGTATTAAAGTAAAGAACACCTGTTACGATACCACCTTTTCCAGATGTTTTACTCAACTGAAGGACCTTCCATTTTTCAATGGTAGCCTGCAGTTGGTAAATTCTACCTGTAGCACTGTTTCTTTTCAGGCTTCGGTGAGTAATTTAATTTCACCTCAATTCTGTCTTTATGGATTTTCCAATAATATCATAGAATGCAACACTTCAGGTCTTTTCAGTAATATGCCCTATGGTAATTATTGTGTGGCCGTCAATGATGTTTGTGCTGATACGACCATCAGGATGTGTCAGACCTTTCAGCCTGTAACAGGATTAACACTGTATACTTCAAAGTCGTGCAGTATTAACAAAACCAATATTGATGTGGTTTTTGCCAGTGGGAGTGGACCTTATTCTATACAGGTGTTTCATCCTAATGGAACCATGACCTACAGCACGATCACAACACTGGCTTCACTTAGGATTCCATTGCCTTCACTTCCATTAGGCACACGGTATAAGATCAGGGGTACGGACGCGTGTGGCAACATTGATTCGGCTACCATTGCACCAGATGCGAACCTGGTATCGCACCAGATTGATGTGAGATCAAAATGCCCTAGTGCCACCTGGCTCAATGGTGCCGGAGACCTGGCAGTAACCCTTGTTTCCAATTATTTTCCTGTTACACCCCAGATCATAAAAAAAGACGGGTCCGTATTCTTAAAAGGTTATTCATCATTAACTGGCAACCAGTACATTTTTTCTGACCTGGAACCTGCGCAATATATTGTTCAGTATACACAATCTAGTTGCAATGGCCAGTGGTATGATACGGTAATGGTCAACCCTTACGCCTATCCTTCACAAGGACAGTCAGCTATTTACCAGTGCGACAATAACAGTTTTAGCCTTGGTGCTGCCGTGCAGGGTGGGGTAAGTCCTTATTCTTTTCAGATCATTGGTAGCCTGCCCGAACAACCTAGTATCATTTCATCCCCGCAGCCAAGCGGAGTTTTTAATATCAACACCGGAACGGTGTATTCATTGGTAAGGTTGCGGTCCATCGATGCCTGTGGCAATGCCACTTTGAATGATGTGAGCATACTGCCGTTGCAAAATCTTTCAGTTACCGCCTCTAATACCTGTTTTTATCAAAACGTGATGCTGGCTGTTGATGGGGTGCCTAACGCAACCTATACGTGGTTTAAAAAAACATCTCCCACCGACAGTGTGCTGATCGGCACAGGCTTGAATTTCAACCTGCCTTTCTTTGTTCCTGAACAAATTGGCGAGTATGTATGTAAAATAGTAGTGAATGATGGTTGTATTACCAGACGATCGTCTTTCAATTTGAATGGCGACTGCGGAGAACTTCTTTTGCCCGTTGCTTTCCATATTAATGGAAGAACTAACCATCATGTTAATCAACTATTCTGGACCAATCCAGACGAAACCCACCTGCTTCGCTATGAGGTGGAAAGGAAGCAACCGCATGACACGCATTATAGATGGATGAGGACACTGGTCGTAAAAGGAAGTGGTGGTTGGGTGATCAACGACGAGACTCCAGCTGCCGGTTCCAATTTGTACCGGTTAAAATTGATCTACCAGGATGGTTATGCTTACACCAATGTGGTGACTCTTAAAAATGAGAGTGGTCCCATGGTGGTGTTTCCCAATCCTGTACATCAGGAATTCCATATCACTTTTTCATCAAGACAGCCTTCCAATTATATGATGGAATTGATAGCTGCCAATGGACAAATATTATTGAAGAAGCAAATAAGAAGCATCAGTGCTTCCACAATTACGTATTCCAGGAACCAGCTATGGAAGTCTGGAATGTATGTGATCAGAATTACAGAGATGGAAACAGGGACTACAGTAGTACACAAACTACTCTTTGAATGATTTGCATATTGGTTATAGTTCTGTCAACACGCGGCTTCTTTCCAGAAGCTGCTTTTATTTATTGAGGTCGATAGGAAGGCTTACACTCGACAGATCCCAGGCTATCTGTAACTGAGCCCCTTTATCCGATTTGTAAAAAGTCATGCTCAATGCTTCTATAGGAGTATCCAGCTTTTGAACAGGTAGATCTACCCGGACCAGGTCTTTTTTCTGGTCATATATAAATGCGCCCCACACATCTGTTTCTTTATTGATAATGAGCGTCCATTTTGAAGGTGTAGGAATAGCATACAGTGTATATCGGCCTTTGGCAATTTTTTTTCCACCCACTGAAACCTCCTTGAAGAACTCGATCTCAGTAGCTTCATTAGCCCCCATTCGCCATATGCCGTTGTATTCAATCAGTTCTCCGAAAATGATGCGGTTATCCTTCTGGGGCCTGCTATAGATTACACGAATCAAGGGCACCTCGGTGATTTTGTTTTGAGTTTTCTGCATGGGATAGTCTGCTGGAAAGTAAACCATGTCCATGGGTGATTTGTCTAAGGAAGGAAATTTGGTAGAAGCAGTAGCCGCATTCGTGTTCAACGCTACCTGATTTTGCGCAAAAGATGAAGTGAAAACAATTCCCAGGGCAAAAGTGAAAAGTATCGATTTCATGTTATTGAATTAAATATAAAATTATTGATCAATGGTGAATACCAGCATTTAAGTGAGGTGATCGAATTTGTCTTTTGCAAATTCTTTAACATCTTGAATAAAGTCGGCATAGCATTCCCGTAAAGGAACGTAATGTTCTATAAATAAATTGTAAGCGGTTGTACTTTCAGTTAAGTAAGTGGTCCTTCTGATCATGCCGGCAAGGCTTTTTTTGATTCCCTCCGGATGCCGGTTATTATAGAGCCAGTTTTCCCTTTTCATATACGTGAATAACAAAAGGAAATTTGGAGGTAGCACCGTGGAATATTGGTCCAGTACTTCATAGGTTTGTTCAGAGAAGCTGAAGAGAGAAGGTTCATCAAAAATCGCAGGGTCGGTAGCAATGTAATGGTCATAGATAACATCCATAATGGCGCCACTGTACAACCTGTATGCGGGTCGGAAGATTTCTTTTGCTTTTTTGGTAGCCTCATGCAGATCAGTAAAATTGTCGATCTCCCGGTGAAGCATAATCCCTTTTTGTATGTTACCGCTGAACCCGAATTTGGAAGCACCTTTTACAAAATCAGAAATCATATTACCTACCAGTATATCCGGATCTTTAAAGGACAAGTAAGCGTGCGCCAGAAAATTCATACCTACAAAACTACATTTCGTCCTGCGATGATTATTTTATAATGATGTTAAGGTCCTTAACAACCGCATCCGGTGGTCACATTTGGCTTGCTATGGGCTGTAACCATGAATACATTTGTGGAGTCATAAGTAAACAAAAAATAATTAAAAACTTATAAATTAAAGATCATGAAACGTTTATTAGCAACCTTAACTATTGTTTTGAGCCTTTTGGGTCTCAGCAGTTTTAAAAACAAAGATGTTGTGGCACCTGCCGCGCTTCAGTCATTTTCCACCTCATTCAAATCCGCTACTGAAGTCAGCTGGTCGGTAAACCAGCAGTATTATAAAGCCAATTTCTCACTGAATGGGCAGTATGTTTCTGCATTTTATAATGCCGATGGAAAAATGATTGCATTGACCAGAAATATCAGCTCTTTGCAATTGCCTCTTTCTCTCCAGGCCTCACTGAAAAAAACCTCAGAAGGTTTTTGGATCAGCGACCTTTTTGAAATCGCTAATGATGAAGGCACGTCTTACTATATCACACTGGAGAATAGTGACACCAGGATAATCATGACATCTACTTTGAATTCTGAATGGAGAAACTATAAAAAACAACGTAAATCCTAATTGGTATAGGTGTGTGAAATCGATCCCGCTACGGTTCCATCCGGGCGGGATTTGTTTTTTTATAGACTATTTTTGCGGCTCAATTGAAACATATGGGCAAAGGTCCGGTATCAAATTTCATAGAACATCATTACAGGCATTTCAATGCGGCGGCTCTTTTAGATGCTGCGAAGGGTTATGAAAAGCACCTGGAATCAGGTGGTAAAATGATGGTGACGCTCGCAGGTGCTATGAGTACTGCAGAATTGGGTATTTCCCTCGCTGAAATGATACGACAGGGAAAGGTGGATATCATTAGTTGCACGGGCGCGAACCTGGAAGAAGATGTAATGAACCTGGTGGCACATTCTCATTACAAACGGGTACCCAACTACCGCGACCTGACGCCTGAACAGGAATGGGAATTACTGGAAAATCATTTCAATCGGGTTACTGATACCTGCATACCGGAAGAAGAAGCTTTCAGAAGATTACAAAAACACCTTGTCAAGCAGTGGAAAGAAGCGGAATCGAAAGGAGAAAGATATTTTCCACACGAATTCCTGTATCGCACCATTCAATCCGGTGAGTTGACACAGTATTATGAAATTGATCCCAAAGACAGTTGGGTGGTAGCGGCCGCAGAAAAAAACATTCCTATCGTGGTACCAGGGTGGGAAGACAGCACAACCGGAAATATTTTCGCCAGTTATGTAATAAAAAATGAATTAAAAGCGGCCACCGTAAAAAATGGAATAGAGTATATGGTTTGGCTTGCCGACTGGTATAGAAAAAACAGTGGTGGTAAAGGGGTGGGTTTTTTCCAGGTTGGCGGAGGAATTGCGGGTGACTTTCCCATATGTGTAGTGCCCATGATGTATCAGGACCTCGAATGGCATGATGTTCCTTTCTGGAATTATTTCTGCCAGATCTCTGATTCAACCACTTCTTATGGATCTTATTCGGGTGCGGTACCCAATGAAAAAATCACCTGGGGAAAACTGGATATCAAAACACCAAAATTCATTATTGAAAGCGATGCCACGATCGTAGTGCCATTGATTTTTGCCTGGTTGCTGGGCTGGTAACAGGCGTTATCTACAAATTATTGAGTCCATTACAGTAGTATGGCATGGGACCGTGGAATTATTAGATCTTTTTTTAGAATCAATCTATCAAAATGAACGGTTAAATATTCCATTATCCAGGGGCAGGTCTCTTTTCAATAAGTCCTTCCTGTTTGCCATTTCCCATGCAGTATAAAAAACAAGTCGTGCTCTTTTGGCTAACAGGGAATAATTAATTTTATCCGGCGTATCTGTTGGACGGTGATAGTCGGCCTTGAGCATTCCGTCATAATAAAAAATGATGGGCACTCCTTTTTTGGCAAAATTATAGTGGTCACTTCTATAGTAAATTCTGTTCACATCTTTAAGATCATTGAATTTATAGTCGAGCTCCATTTTCAGATATTTTTTATTCATCGCTTCACTAATGGGGCGCAGGTCAGAACTAAGTTTATCATCACCTACCACATAAACATAGTTGTTGGAATCGCCTTGCTTTCTCTCTGCATCATTGCGACCGATCATGTCAATATTAAGATCAGCAGTTGTTTTTTCCAGTGGAAACACAGGATGGGAAGAATAGTAGTCTGAGCCCCACAATCCTTTTTCTTCGCCGCTGACAGTCATAAAAACAACAGTTCTCCTGGTACCCTTGCCGGCTGCCTTGGCTTTGGAAAATGCTTCAGCAATTTCCAGCACACTCACAGTTCCGGAACCATCATCATCGGCACCATAATAGATCACTGAATCACCCCTTTTTCCGAGGTGGTCGTAATGGGCAGTCACAAAAAGAAATTCATCCTTGAGGTCAGTTCCGGGAAGCAGGGCCATTACATTACTGCTTGGTGTGGTCGTGGTTGACTTTTTAGTATCCAGTAAAATATTGGCCGTAAAGATTTTGATCTGGGAAGGATTGGCTTTGGCAAGGTCGTAATCATTGCCGGTAATCAGGCGTGCTACATTTTCCGAAATAGTGAATTGCAGCGGATTCACAGACCTTCGGAATAGGCTGGTGGCCTGGTTTCCTTTTCTGCTTAATGGAGTGGTTCTGGGGTAAGTGTTACTGGCAAATAAAATTCCGGATATGCCTTTGTTGATTAAGGCAGAAACCATTCCTCCGCCACCCCGGCCCTGCGGCGCATTGCCCAGTACCATGACTAGCTTCCCTGAAAGATTGGTGTTTTTTAAGGAGTCCATTGCAGTGGCACCTATAAATACAATTTCATTGAACCTGAGTGTGGAAGAATAATTGCCAACACTGCAGTTAAAATCTTGATCCAACTGAAAACTCTGGCCATTGACTTCAAGTGCTGCGCTGATCAGGGAATCCTGATATACATCATAAAACTGCTGGTAGCTCCCATTGTTGGCAGGCAATAAGCCCAGGGATCTGAACTGACTTTCAATATAAGCTGCTGCTTTTCGCTGTCCCGGTGTAGCTGTTTCCCGTCCCTCCATGTCTGCTCCGGCAACCACATACAAATGCTTTTTCAGGTCTTCGGCCGTTATCGTTTTGGCAAACGCTTCAGCGGAAACAATTTTCTGTCCAAAACTGATTTGGCTATTCAGGCAAAGCATGGCCAGCAGGATTCTTATCATGTAATGGTAGTTGGTTAAAATGATTCTGAAGAGATTTTTTCTACTCTCATTTCATGGCGGCCACCGGCAAAAGAAGTTTTCAAAAAAACGTTGACCATCTCTTCTGCCATGGGAAGCGTAATGTATCTGGAAGGCAGGCAAATCACATTGGCATTATTGTGTTCACGGGCCAGCCGTGCAATATCTGTCTGCCAGCAAATAGCGGCCCTGATACCTGCATGTTTATTAGCTGTAATGGCCACACCATTGGCACTTCCACAAATCAACACGCCTACGTCAGCGATGCCCATTTCAATAGCATTTGAAACAGGGTGGGCAAAATCCGGATAATCCACGGAATCCTGACTATAAGTACCTACATCTTTTACCTGGAAACCATTATTCTGAAGCAGGTCCACGATCACAGTTTTGTATTCATACCCCGCATGGTCGGCACCAATGGCAATGGGTTTGGTGAAATCAAAGCTTTTATTCATGATTGTGTTTTTGTAAAGGTAGGTGGAGCGAGAGTAGATAAGCGGGTTAACTCCATTCCTTTTTGTCTTCCTTGGCCCGGAATTTTTCTTCCCTCCAGGAGAGGAGGATACTGATCTCATATAATATGAGAAGTGGGAGTGCCACGGCCAACTGGCTAATCACGTCGGGCCCTGGAGTAATGATGCCGGCAACAATAAAGATGATCACGATGGCATACTTTCTCACTTTTCTCAGGTAGGTGGCAGAAACGATTCCAATTTTTGCCAGAAAGAAAATAACCAGTGGTAACTGAAAAGCCAGCCCGCTGCCCAGCACCAGCGGTACAATCATATCAATATAGCTGTTGATGGTCCAGATGTTCTCTACAATTTCATCAAGTTTGAAATGGTAAAAGAAATTCAGTGCATAAGGAGTCACCACATAATATCCGAAAAGAATACCTGTAAAAAATAGAAAGGATACCCAGAAAATGACACCCCTGGTTCTTTGGAGTTCTTTTTTGGTAAGAGCTGGTTTGATAAAATTCCAGAACTGATAAAACACATAGGGAAAGGCAAGGATTAACCCACTGATCAGTATGACCGTAAACCACATACTGAATTGTCCGGCTACCACGGTACTCTGCATCCTCATGGAAATCCCTGACATGCAAAGTGCATTGCCCAGGTGGAGGGTTGTGCCAATGCTGCAAATCACACCATAGGTGGGGAAATCATCATGGGTTGGACCCAGCAAAATATCTTTAATAATAAACTTATTGTAGATGCCTGCTACCACTGCCCCAATGGCAATCGCAAGGACACTGCGGAACAGATGTTTGCGTAAAATATCCAGATGGTCAATGAACGACATTTCTGCGCGTTCCTCATTGTTACTTCTCCGGAAAAAACTTAGGGCCATTGTTGTAAAGTGCCGCAAAGATAGGGTAGGAAAAGCAAGTTGGTGGGGTGGTTTATTTGAGCACTTTAAGTTTTACCATTTCAATTCTGGTATCACTGACACTCAGGATGTCAAATTCATAATCATCGATGATGATCCTGTCTTTTTGCGTGGGGATGGTTTCATGCTCATTGATAATGTAGCCTGACAGTGTTTCAGATTCATTGCCAGGGAACTGCAGTGCATATTTTTTTGACAGGTAGTCCAGTTCCAGCCTGCCCGAAAAAATGTATTCATCTTCAGCCAGTCTTTTTTCTACAAATTCCTCGCTGTCATATTCATCATGTATCTCTCCAAAAATTTCTTCCAGCACATCCTCCATAGTTACAATACCTGCTGTTCCTCCAAATTCATCTACCACCCACGCAATGCTTTTCCTGTCCCGCGTCAGCCTGCTGATGAGGTCTGTGGCACTCATGCTTTCAGGAACCGCGGGTATCGGCATGAGGATCGACTGCAATTGATCCGGTTTTTTGAACATGTCTAACTGGTGTACATAGCCTATAATGTTATCAAGGTCTTTCTCATAAACAATGAGTTTACTGAGCTTCGTTTCGATGAATTTTTCAGTCACTTCATCAATGGTACACTTGACTTCAACTCCAATAATTTCTTTCCTGGGTACCAGGCACTGACGCACTTTTGTATTATGGAAATTCAGGGCATTATCAAATAGATCCGTATCCAGTGCAGGAGTTTCCGCCTCTCCATCACTATTATGCTGGAAAAGAGTTTCAAGGGCATTTCCTCCAAACACTTCCTTGGTTTCATGGACCCGGACATTGAAAACATACTTGATCACCCAGTCAGATAAATTGATAAACAGGCTGGCCAGCGGTTGAAGTAATTGATAGAAAATATTGATCAGCCAAACGCCTTTATTGAGGATGTAATTGCTCTTTGCCCTGAAAATGGAACGGGGGATGAATTCTGCGAAAATGAGCACCACAAAAGTAGCCAGTATGATGTCAAGCAACAGGCGGGCCAGGTCACTATGCAGGCCTATCCAGTTCCACAGCGGGGCAGTAACCAGGCCAAAAAGCAGCACAAAGCAGACCAGGAAAACGGTAAATCCAATCAGTGTGGTACTGAGGAATAACTGTGGTTTCTCAATGAACCTGGATAGAAGGATGGCAGCCTGGCGTCCCTGTTTTTTTTTCAATTCGATCCCAAAACGGTTGGCGCTGTAAAATGCCATTTCAATTCCTGCAAAGAATCCCATCATTAAAATGGTAACAAAAAACCAGACAAGTGTGGTGATAGCGATCATCCCGGTAAAGATATAAAAGTGACCCGAGCTATTTCAGAAAGGAAGAAACCATCTCCTGCGCTTGTTTCCGCGCACGTTCGAGGTTGTCATTTACAATGATATGGTCGAAGGAATGCCTGAACGATAATTCATAGGAGGCTTTGCTTACCCGTGCGTTCAATGATTCTGCATTTTCTGTACCCCGCGATTCCAGTCTTCTTTTCAATTCATCCACGCTGGGTGGCTCAATAAAAACAGACAAGGTGGTTTCCGGGAATTGTTGCTGTACATGAATGGCACCTTTTACATCAATGTCCAGGACGGGTGTTTTTCCCAGCTTCCAAATCCTTTGTAATTCTGATTTCAGGGTACCATAATATTTTCCTTCATAAACCATTTCCCATTCTACAAATTCTTCGTGCTGGATTTTATTGGTGAATTCTTCTAAACTGATAAAGTAATAATCGATCCCGTTTTTCTCATTGGCCCTGGGGTTGCGTGTTGCAGCAGAAATGGAAAATCCAAGGCTGTCTGAAAACATGTTCAGTAAAAACCGGGTAATGCTGGTTTTGCCCGCACCGGAAGGAGCGGTGATGACAATGAGCTTTTGCTGGTTGTTGACAGTCATACAAATGCTAAGTTAGTGGGAAAAAAAGAGGAACATTGACCTGTCGGAATAGCCCTGCCGGTAGTGCAACATAATGTGGTAACATGCTCACAGACTGGACGGCACTTCATTTGAAAACGCTATCAGGCAAGCCTTCAAATTGGATGCGATGAAGTTGTTTATTTTATTCTTTTAATATCTGCACCCAATTGCTGCAACCGCTGGTCGATGTTTTGGTAACCCCGGTCAATCTGGTCAATATTCTGAATGATGCTCATGCCATCAGCGCTTAGTGCGGCAATCAGGAGGGCAACCCCAGCCCTGATGTCGGGGGAACTCATTTGAATGCCACGCAGCTTGAATTTTCTTTCCAGTCCGATCACGGCCGCACGGTGTGGATCGCATAAGATAATTTGAGCGCCCATGTCAATCAACTTGTCTACAAAGAACAAGCGGCTTTCAAACATTTTTTGATGAACCAGTACAGAACCTTTGGCCTGAGTAGCTACTACCAGAATAATACTCAGCAGGTCTGGAGTAAACCCCGGCCATGGATGGTCATAAATGGTAAGAACCCCGCCGTCCAGGTAGGTCTGGATTGTATACAATTCCTGTTCAGGAATATGGATATCATCTCCTGAAAAATTCATCTGGATGCCGAGCTGTTTAAATTTCTCAGGGATAATGCCCAGGTGTTCATGCCCAACGTTTTTAATAGTAATGTCACTTTGGGTCATAGCAGCCATTCCAATGAAAGAACCGATTTCTATCATGTCAGGCAAAATGCGGTGCTCTGTGCCGTAAAGCTGGTTAACCCCTTGTATAGTAATCAAATTTCCTCCTATTCCGCTGATGCGCGCCCCCATTTGGTTAAGCATGCGACACAGCTGCTGAACATAGGGTTCACAGGCTGCATTGTAAATGGTGGTGGTTCCTTCCGCCATGATGGCCGCCATAATCACATTAGCTGTTCCGGTTACAGAAGGCTCGTCAAGGTGGAGGTAGGTGCCTTTCAATCCTGTTGTTGTAAAATAAAAAAATCCATCCTCGGGGAAGTAGGTAAAATGCGCACCGAGTTTTTCAAAACTAAGGATATGTGTATCCAGCCTTCTTCTTCCTATTTTATCTCCTCCTGGTTTGGGTATGTATGCTTTTTTGAAACGCGCCAGCATGGGCCCTGCGAGCATCACGGATCCTCGCAGACGGCCGCTTTTCATTTTAAATTCATCACTTCGCAGGTAATTCAGATCTACGTCGTCTGCCTGAAAAGTACAGGTGTGCCGGTCAGTCCTGGTCACCTTCACCTTCATTTCCTCCAGGAGTTCAATCAGGTTGTTGACATCCAGTATATCAGGAAGATTTCTAACCGTTATTTTTTCTGTCGTAAGGAGAACGGCACTGATGATCTGAAGTGCTTCATTTTTGGCGCCTTGAGGGGTAATGGATCCATTTAATTTTTTTCCGCCCTTAACTTCAAATGAGCCCATATGGTGCATTGTTTAGATGATTCCAATTCCTGTTACTGTATAAAATAAAAGGCTGACAATTACTTGCCAACCTTTTCATTATGCAGATACTTTTTAATAGCGTTTCTTTCCAAATTTTCCACCGCCTCCGCGTTTGTCATTTCTGCCGCCGCCGCCTCCACTGCCACCGCGTTGCTGAAACTTACCCCTTTGCTGTCTGCCGCCATAACCACCACCACGTTCTCGTTCCCTGTCCTGTGATGGCCTGTAAGCCTTTACATAAGGTGTGTTGGTGAATTCAAGCTGGCCTTCAGTAATATTGGTCAGTTCACTTTGAATTGCATCATCATGTACCACATCCTTATGCCAGTTATTATAAGCCAGCTTCATGTAATACGCAATGGCATTGGCAAATCCCTGGCGTTTTTCAGGGCTATCTTCCTTCAAAGCTTTATTAATAACCAGTTCCAGATTCTTACCCAGGTGAGAAAACTTTGGATAACGTTTGGGATAGGGAATCGGCTGAGGTTTCGCTTTATAAGTTTCTTTCTGAGGAATGGGATAAGGACTTTCCACGTCAAGTTTGAAGTCGCTGATATAAAACAAATGATCCCACAGCTTATGTCTGAAATCTTCCACATTCTTTAAGTGTGGATTCAAAAAACCCATCAGTTCAATCAGGGTCTGGGCGTTACGTTGCCTTCTTTCAGGATCTTCAATGGTAAGCACATGCTCCACCATTTTCTGTATGTGTCTACCATACTCACGCATCGTGAGGTAATTCCTTTTGGTATTATATTCCATCGAGACAAATGTATTACAGATTACACAGATTTTATAAGGATTCGGCCCTGATCAGCAGGAATATGCTGTTTTCTGCACTTTTTTTGATGAACGCTTCCCATAACCTGCGTTTAAAAAGTCAGAATGGGGAAATTACGTCAGGCTTATTTTCCTGGCCTTATTTCAACAATCAGAAATAGTTGTACAAATGAAAAGGCATTCAAAATGATGAGGGATGTCATTGGAATGGCTGCCAACATTAAAAATTAGAAAGGGGCCCCGAACCAAGGCCCCTTCAAGCCACCATCCTCTTCCACCTAAGAGGTCATTTGAAATGATTTCGTATGGGTAAGGTGAAGCCGGAGTGATATAGGGTATTCACTTCGTTGCAATTATATCTTCACAAACATAGTACCAATTAAAAAAAAGCATGGATTTGGCACCGTTCTACAATTCTCCATGGAATTATGTTGAATAAATACAACAAAAAGACCCGATGGTAATTAAATCCTTATAACCAGTAGTTAGCTGGTTACCACTAAGGTCTCTTTCCTGCCGCCATGATGACGATACTTACCTTTGGCGTTCATGATTATCGCAGTTAATACCAGGTTCTTATTAAAAGATCATTTGGAAGGATTTGGGTATTTTATTCAGGAAACTTTCCGGATTCTTACGAACCAGTACCCGCAACATCAATTTTATTTTCTGTTTGACCGGCCGTTCAGTAAGGAATTTATATTTTCATCCAATGTAAAAGGTATTGTGCTTTCACCGCGTGCAAGAATACCGCTGCTTTGGAAATTTTGGTATGATGTGAGGGTGCCCAAAGCACTCAAAACCATCAAAGCTGATCTGTTTGTAAGTCCTGATGGTTTCTGTTCATTGAAAACGAATGTACCCCAATGCCTGGTTGTGCATGACCTCGGATTTTTGCACCACCCTGCTTCGTATAAAAAGATGCATGTTTTTTACTTAAAAAAATACATGCCTCGTTTTTTGAAGAAAGCCAATTCAATTGCCACGGTATCTACTTTTTCAAAGTCCGACCTCCTCACTCATTATCCTTTGAATGAGTCCAGGATTTCCATTGTGTATAATGGAGTTAGGGAAAGCTTCGGCCAAACCAGCAACCACAGGGAACTTACAAAAATCAAATACACCGGGGGCACAGAATACTTTATTTATGTGGGGGCTATTCAGCCCAGAAAAAACCTGGTCAGTCTATTAAAAGCATTTTCCATTTTTAAGAAAAGGCAGCAAAGTAACATGAAACTTGTTTTTGCGGGGAGGCTGGCCTGGAAAAACGAAGTGTTTTTATCGCTTCTCAAAACCTATAAATACAGGAATGATATTGTGCTCACGGATTATTTAAAAGATCAGGAGCTGGCACAGATTATGAGTGCCGCGTATGCATTGGTATACCCGTCGGTTTTCGAAGGCTTTGGTGTGCCTGTATTAGAAGCCATGAAGTCAGGCATTCCTGTAATTACCTCTGCGGATTCTTCCATGCAGGAAGTTGCCGGTGATGCTGGTCTTTATTTTAATCCACATGATCATCTTGATATGGCCGATAAGATGATGAGAATTTATAAAGATGAATCCCTGCGAAGCAGGCTAATTCAAATAGGATCCGCAAGGGCAGCACAATTTTCCTGGCAAAAAACGGCAGACCTGTTGTGGGAAAGTATGATGAAGGCAATGATAGCAGGCGATGTTTAATCATAGACGTTGAAGGCACTTACCGGTTCGCCTTTCTCTTTACCTTAGTTGCTTAATTCAGAAAATGGGAAAAACAAGTATTGTTATTGATGTAGAACTGGATGAAAACAGAATCCCTCAGCATATTGAATGGAATGCTACGGAGTATAGCGCTGAAAATGCCCAGCAGGCTAAAGCGGTAATGCTGTCTTTGTGGGATGGTGCTGAAAAATCTGCTCTACGGATTGACCTCTGGACGCAGAAGATGATGGTGGATGAAATGGCCGATTTTTATTACCAGACATTCATGACTATGGCGGATACTTATGAAAGAGCCACCAAGCAAACAGAACTGGTGAATGATATGCGCACTTTCGCCAAAGAATTTTACAGGAAGTTTCAGGAGCAGCAAATAAAAGAGAATAAAGCCTGAATCAGGCTAATAACCATAAATTAATACAACGAATGAATCTGGAACAAAAAATAATGGCAGAAATGAAAGATGCCATGAAATCGAAGAATGAAGCTGCGCTGAGGGGGCTTAGGGCCATCAAAGCAGAGATCATCAAGGCGAAAACTGAACCGGGAGCCGGTGGTGAGATCTCACCGGAAAAAGAAATCAGCATGCTTCAGAAAATGACCAAGCAACGCAAGGATTCCCTGCAGATCTACCAGGAGCAGCACCGCACGGACCTGGCGCAGAAAGAACAAGAGGAGATTACGCTCATTGAAAGATTTCTACCGCAGCAAATGACCACGGAGGATCTGCGAAGTGCTTTGCAGCAGGTAATTGAAGAGGTAGGGGCCAAAGCGCCTTCTGACCTGGGAAAAGTAATGGCCGCCGCACAAAAAAAACTTGCCGGCCAGGCCGACGGAAAAACAATTTCAGCTATGGTCAAGGAGCTCCTGGCTAAATAATGTGGATCGATATCATTGTGGTAATTCTTTGCCTGCTGGCATTGTTCAAAGGGTTAAGCAACGGACTTGTGCTGGCTGTATTTTCTTTCCTTTCCTACCTGATAGGCCTGGCGGCTGCCTTGAAATTTTCAGCGGTGGTAGCGGCTTATCTTGGCCATCATTGGAGCGTAAACGGACGATGGCTTCCTTTTCTGGCATTTTCTTTAATTTTTATATTGGTGGTGTTCCTGGTTCGACTGGGTGCCAGGGCTATTGAAAGCGTTATTCAGGTAGCCACCCTGGGGTGGTTGAATAAAGGGTGCGGCATTTTATTGTATGCATTTTTATACTTGTTTATTTTCAGTATCGTACTTTTTTATGGTGAACAGCTCCACGTGTTCAGAAAAGAAACGGCAGCTGCTTCAGTCACCTACCCATATCTGTACAAGATCGCACCTCTGGTAATGGAATGGCTGGCTGGCATTATACCGCTATTCAAAAATCTGTTTGCTGACCTGAAACAATATTTCGGACGAATCCCGGATGGGCGTTGACAAATGGATCTAAATATATCTGATAAATCGCAAGCTTGAAGGAGTCACTGTCAGTGCGTAACAAGTAACCTTTTTTTTGTATCCAAACCTCATTCTGGGATGCAAAGCTGCTCCCGGATTTGGGGTTGTGGTACCCGGTTGTAAGTGGCAGTGTTCTGTTGATGGAACTGTATAAGATATCATTTCATTCACCAGGATCACTATAACCTTTGATTCAAAACGTTTATTTTAGCTGAATAATCTAAGCCATCTGATGCAATATCTGATTAAAGAGGAAGGTAAATTTAAATACATCGAAGAAGGTGAGGGTGAGACGCTGATGTTGCTGCATGGTTTATTTGGCGCCCTGAGCAATTTCAAGGACCTGATAGAACATTTCAAACACACCAATAAAGTGGTGGTTCCCTTGTTGCCCTTGTTTGACCTGGATATTTTGCATACCTCCGTGGGCGGACTGGCCCGGTATGTACAGAAATTTATAGAAACCAGAAAGTACAATCATATTCATCTTCTTGGCAATTCACTGGGCGGCCATGTGGCCCTGGTGCATGTGCTCAAACACCCGGAAAAGATTAAATCCCTGATTCTTACAGGAAGTTCCGGTTTATTTGAAAATGGCATGGGGGATACTTATCCCAGACGGGGCGATTATGAGTATATCAAGAAAAAAACAGAAGTTACTTTTTTTGATCCGAAAACAGCTACCAAGGAACTGGTGGACGAGGTTTTTGAAATTACCCGAAACCGCTTAAAGGTGATCAAGATCATTGCCCTTGCCAAAAGTGCCATCAGACACAACTTGGGTGAAGAGTTAAACCATATCAAGCAGACTACGCTTTTAATTTGGGGCAATAACGACACCATAACCCCACCATTTGTGGCAAGAGAATTTCAACGTTTGATTCCAAATAGTGAACTTCAGTTTATTGATAAATGCGGGCATGCGCCCATGATGGAACAGCCGCACGAATTCAACGTGATCTTAGATAAATTTTTGAAAAAGCTGAATGCGCCTGCAACAGTTGTATAATATCAGGTGTCTTTATGATCTGATACCGATTCTATGTTAACACGTGACCTCATATCGAATTCTATTCCTTATTTGCATTCCAGCGATAAGGTTCAACGTGCTTTACAATTGATGAATGATTACCATGTGGCGCACTTGCCTGTGGTGGATGATGAAAACTACCTGGGCATCATCAGTGAAGAACAGCTACTGCAAAGTGATGATGAAATGCTGATCAATAAATTGCCGATCTCTGATAGTAATTTTTCGGTACAGGGAGGAGACCATTTTCTGAAAGCCATTCAAACCGCAGTCATCAATAAGTTAAGCATTGTGCCGGTGATCCACGAAAAGCAATTGCTTGGGATTGTTACCTACAATGATCTCTTACGCAATGCATCAGATTTTCTAAATCTGGGACAGCCGGGAGCGCTAATTGTACTAGAGCAGGAAAGCAAAGACTTCTCATTCAATGAAATCAACAGGATTGTTGAGTCAAATGATGCACAAATTACCCAACTCAATACGTTGACCGATCCCGAAACGGGAAGTACACAAGTCACCATAAGAGTCAATAAACTGGAAGTATCAGATATCATTAGCACCTTTCAGCGCTACGAATACAACGTAAAGTATTATTTTGGGGAAGAACTTTACGAAAATGAGCTTAAGACGAATTACGATAACCTCATGAATTACCTCAAAATCTAATCTGGCCGTATAACTTCGGCTTTTTCAATTTCAGGTATCATATTGGCTTGTTTAATGGAAATTGGGTTGCTTGATGAGATTAGTGTACAAAATTGCTTGCTTTCATGTGCTATTTTTAGCATGTGGTGTGGCGAAAGCCCAGCATCCTGACGCAGGTAATAATTATATTATAGCCATTGAAGACTCTGTTTTACCTGGTACCGGTACTTATCAAAACCTGGACACCAACCAGCTTTATCAGATCAGGAAAATCATCATTACTGGTAATAAAAAAACACACCCCAACATTATTCTGAGGGAACTTACATTTCAAATAGATGAAACACTGCCGCTTGATGTCATTACCAGAAGATTTCAAAAATCCAGGAAGCAGTTAATGAATACAGGACTTTTCTCTGAGGTGATTGTCTCACTGAACAGTCTCAACGGGCAGGAAGCTTATGTAAACATTGCAGTGGAGGAAAAATGGTATATCTGGCCACGGCCATTTGTAAAGCCGATAGACAAAACTTTTCATCAGTGGTGGTCAGAAAAAAACAGGAGCCTGAGCCGGATCAACTATGGCATCAAGCTCACTCAAAATAACTTCACAGGCCGCAATGATATATTGAAAATCGATGTCATGAGTGGGTACACCAAGCAGTTGTCCTTTCAG
>JANLYU010000103.1:0-1584 GCA_031365785.1 Flavisolibacter sp.
GCCGCCATGAAATTTGCCCAGGCGAGACTGAGCCCTCCCGGCCTGGCGCAGATTATGGGAGAAGCAGCCGTTGATCTTCCTCCCTCTTATTTCGACAATACAAGAGCAGAATATATGGCCCGTCGCGACCTTTTGGTACAACGCCTGAATCAAATGAAGGGTGTTTTCTGCCCGAATCCTGGTGGTGCTTTTTATGCCATGGCACGATTGCCCATTGATGATTCCGATAAATTTTGTCAATGGCTATTAGAATCATTTTCCTATCGCAATAAAACCGTGATGCTGGCACCTGCTACAGGTTTTTATGGAACGCCGGGGCTGGGAACAAACGAAGTACGCCTGGCCTATGTGCTCAACTTGAAAGACCTGGGAGACGCCATGGATTGCCTGGAAAAAGCACTGGAGAGCTATCCAGGCAAAACAGAAGTGAAGACCAACGCTAAGGTTGACATGGCGCAATAGCGTGTGGATAATTTTCTACTCTTTACTAAGAATGTAACGTCCCCATTTGAATATGGGGTTTTTTTAGTGGCTGCTTTTCAATCCTTTAAAGGCATAATAATTGCAAAACTATATGGGTAACACAATTTAACCACTATAAAAAAATATTTATGGCAAATGATCAATATGGTAGCTGGCATGCGGACAATGAGTTCCAGCCCAATGCAGGTAGCGGTGTAGTGAATGTAGGGCAGGGAGAAAGGATAGGCAGTGCAGCAATTGGAGCCTGGTTGCTTTCCTCAGGCTTGAACAGTCTTTTTAAAAATCCCATTAAAGGTTTGGTCAATAGCGCCCTGGGAGGTTATTTATTGTACCGTGGTGTATCGGGCCACTGCGCCCTTTATTCCAGCATGGGTAAAACAAAGGGAGTTTCCAATACTTCCGCTATCAATATCCGCACAGGTCTTATTGTAAACAAGCCAAAAGATGAAGTATATGCCTTCTGGCGCAAGCTGGAAAACCTTCCTTTGTTTATGAAGCACCTGTCCTCGGTCACTGAAATTGATTCCAAGCATTCGCACTGGGAAGCTACAGTTCCGGGAAATATCGCAAAGGTGAAATGGAATGCAGAAATAGTGAAGGAAGAACAGGGGGTTTTAATTGGATGGCAATCCATACCCAACTCCATGATTAACAATGCAGGCAAGGTAATGTTTCATGATGCCATGGGTGGACAGGGAACAGAATTGGAAGTTGTGATCAGTTATCATCCGCCAGCTGGTGAAATAGGTGCAGGACTGGCCAAGGTACTCACGCCTGTATTTGAAAAAATGATCCGCCAGGACGTCATGAATTTTAAGGATTACATTGAAACGAAACACCATTCAGGAAATAACGGTAATAATCCAAACGTTCTTCGCACTGAAAGTGAAAGTGTGAAATGATGGTAATTCTGCCAGTCAGTATATTCGATCATATTTGAAAATGTAAGGGTGGTGAAGGTTCCTTATCACATTTAATTGATATGGAGCTTCTGCCACCTTACTTTTTTGTCCCAAAAATGATTTCCCATTGAAGAGGTGAATTCATATTTTTGCACCCGCTTTGAATAAAGATAAGTTGCCGAGGTAGCTCAGCTGGTTA
>JANLYU010000160.1:0-5478 GCA_031365785.1 Flavisolibacter sp.
GGTTTGTATTTTACTTTCTGGGACAAATGGAAAAACACGGAAAGTCCTTTGTACCCATCTTTGTTTGAAGAAAAAACTGCTGTACCTGAAAGCAAACAAAGCGCAGCACCACAATACTGATTAGCCTTCTTCAATCAAATACAGACTTGCTCCTTTTTTCGCGTATAAGGGTTGTTATTAAAATATGGTGCCTCAAATATTCCTTAAGAAAAATCTCCTGTAATATAGATTTGTGAAGGGAGCTAAAACACTTTTAATTTTCCTTCCGCGCTGTCTGCAACTGCTTTACCGGTTACAACTGCTACTGCCATTTTGATAAATGCAATCATTTTCCCGCTTTCAGCATCCCAATAATAGACTTCCTGAGGCTGCACTTTCAACAGTGCAAGGTTCGGATCATCTACTCCATTAGGAAACCAGGCTTTTACTATGGGTGACCATTTATCTTTGAGCAATTGCTTCTCGGTATGTACCGTTGCTTTTCCCCAAACATCCAGATAACTCGCTTTACCAGGATGTGCATATACCAGGTGTACTTCTTGTTCTTTACTGACCTCTTCTACTTTAATCGAACGTTTATCTGTGTAAAACCATAAAATTCCTTGCTCATCAACTTCAATGGTTGACATGGGGCGGGTGTGATCGTGTTCACTTTTGTTATCGGTTATGAACATGCACGTTCTGATTTCTGTGGTGAGCTTCTTAAATTTTTTTAATGCTTCCTTGTTTTGAAGATTCTTTTCCATATATATAAATTACACTGTTGCCAAACAAAATAGTATGCCATAGGGTAAGGATTATGGTGTAGTGCGCCATTCAGTTATGAGGCCTATTGTCTTGGAATGAAGGATCGCTTCCGAACTATGCTCAAAAAAGCAGCAAGGGACACCTTTAGATTCTATTTTATGCAACACATCCACCACTTTCTTTTTGTTTTTTGAATAAACGTCTCTGATATATACGGCCTGGATCTGGGTAGGAAAATGGGAAACGATTGCCTCATAGATATAGGGATCTTGCTGGGAGCTGTCTCCCAGAAGTACAAACTTTTGATGTGGATAGGTTTCCAGAATCCGCACAATACGTGCAAATTTTGTATGATGGTTGCTCGCCCCTGTTTTTAAAAGTTGTTTAAAAAGTTTCAACTGGCTCAGGAGAAACACACCTTTGGGGATGGCATTAACGGTGGCAAATTCCAATATGTAATCATATAAATTCCACTCACTGCTCGAAACATAAAAAAATGGATTGGGTGCATCCGTGGTGGTATTGCTTATGGCCAGTTGCTGATAATGATTTACCACGCCTTCGAATGGTTTTCTGCTGCGTGCATTATTGGTAAATAAAACAAACAACCTCTTTCGCAGGTTAGAGCTGTGGGAAATCAAAAAAGTATCATCAATATCTGAAATAAAACCATATTGTGTGGAATGAGGGAGGTATACATGTCCGGTACCCGAAGCGATAATTTGATCATTGACCTTTGCTCTGACCACCACCTCCTGCCAACCCCTTTGAAAAGGTGGATGGTCCATCCATTCAAATTTAAAAAATCCTTCCTTGTCGGTCTCGCAAACCAACGTCTGTTCCTTCCATTTCAATTCCACCAGAACCCTGGGGTAAGGGAGCACTATAAATAACCGCAGGAGTGCCCATGTATTCCTTAGAAAACTTTTCCTGTAGCGCTTCCGGGGGATCGGGCTTAATTTAAAAACATGGCCATGGATATTGAGCTGATCTGCGAATCCATACCCATGGTATACTTTTATTGTAATCTGGCGGGTCAGGCCCAGCCAATGCATCCACCTAACTTTCAAACTGGATAGTTTTTGTGGGTCGTACGTTTGCATCATCAATATTATACAATAAGTATGCAGAATCAACAGGCACTCACATTACTTTTTATTATTAATCCCGTTTCCGGAGGTGAAGAAAAAAATGATAGGGAAAATTCCATTCGTAAATTTTATAAGGAAACGCCGCATCGCATTGAATTTTATCATTTAACCGGCAAAAATGATAGCCCTTCCATCAAGGCTCTTTTGAATTCCATGCAACCGGACCGTGTTGTTGCTGTAGGGGGAGATGGTACTGTAAAAATGCTGGCTGATTTGGTGAAGAATACACCCCAGGTCATGGCTATCCTTCCTGCTGGTTCAGCTAATGGCATGGCCAAGGAATTGAAAATTACTGAGGAAGAAGAGAAAGCGCTGAAGGTAATTACGGAGGGGGTACCATCTCCTCTGGATCTGATCCTTATCAATGAAAAAGAAATCTGCATCCACCTGAGTGATATCGGTTTGAATGCCATGTTGGTGAAAAATTTTGAGCATTCCAAATCCAGGGGCATGTGGGGGTACGGACAAGCAGTGTTCCGCGTACTATGGGAAAAACAATCCATCCATGTCAGTATTCAAACAGATAATCAGGAAATAAAAAGAAGGGCTTTTATGGTGGTGATTGCCAATGCCAAGACCTACGGCACTGGAGCTATTATTAATCCTGATGGCCTGGTAGATGACGGTTTTTTTGAAATCATTGTGGTCCGTAAATTAAACGTAATTGAGCTTTTCAAAATGTTGGTTACCCACCAACCTTTCGATCCTTCTTGTATTGAAGTGTTCAAAACAAAAAATGTGGAAATGGTGACCAGAAGAAAAACTTATTTCCAGGTGGATGGTGAATATCGTGGGAAGGTAAATTCAGTAAAAGCACGCATCCTTCCACAAATTGTAAACATGGTGCTCCCGGCAGGAGATCAAAAATAGCTGGCATAAAATTTTCAATGCTACTTATTAAATCAATTATATGGACGAATTAGAATTAAGAGGCAAATGGCATGAACTCAAGGGTAAAGCCAAACAGGCGCATGGCCATCTCACCGATGATGATGTAAAATGGGAAGAAGGTAAGGATGAGGAATTCTTCGGAAGGATGCAACATAAGCTGGGCAAAACAAAAGATGAAGTGGTAAAATGGATCCGGTCTTTAGGCAAGTGATCCAAACCTGATAGGACCCGATTAACCGTACCCTTTTATTTTTGGTCGCTTCTTTTTAAATACCCTCAATTTCTTACATTATTTATTCCTGGATCATTATGTTGATCGTCAGGATAGATGATGAAGAAATTTTTTTTTATATACGATCGACAACAGTTACTTATCCCTTTAGTTTTTCATGCCGCGCGACTTGATTCCATTTATTATTTTATAATTTCTATTTCCATTGGACAGAAGGCACTCCCTACCTTTGTTGCATGCATTATGTTTCTGCCGAAAACCTTGGCAAATCCTATGGAATCAAACCTCTTTTCGAAAAATTATCCTTTCATATTTCGGAAGGAGATAAAATAGCGCTCGTTGCCAGGAATGGATCCGGAAAATCTACGTTACTTAAAATCATGGCTGGAAAGGAAGTTGCGGAGGAAGGTAAAATCTGGATCAGTAAAGATGTGGATGTGGCCTTTTTTGAGCAGGAACCACAGTTGAAGGAAGAGAAATCAATTGTTGATAATATTTTGGACAAAGCGCATCCAGTGATCAATGTCATTAAGGCTTATGAGGCGGCCGTGGAAGAGGGCCATGAGGAAAAAATTGGGAAACTGGTGGTTGAAATGGATGAAGCAGGGGCCTGGGATTTTGATGCGAAAGTAAAGCAGATCCTGGGTAAACTGAACATCCATAACCTGAATCAAAAAGTTGCCACTCTAAGCGGGGGTCAAAAAAAAAGAATCGCTTTGGCAAAAACCCTCGTTGATATTGGATTTGAACACAAGCACGTGCTGCTGATTATGGACGAACCTACCAACCACCTGGATGTGGAAATGGTGGAATGGCTGGAACACTATTTAAACAAGGAAAACGTAACCTTAATTCTGGTTACCCACGACCGGTATTTCCTGGATGCCGTGTGTGATGAGGTTTGGGAACTGGACAACAGTACACTCTATTTTCATAAGGGCAATTATCAAAATTATCTCGAAAAAAAAGCACAGCGTGAGGAAAGTGAAGCCTCCAGCGTGGATAAAGCAAAAAACCTTTACCGCAAGGAATTGGAATGGATGCGCAAACAACCTAAGGCCAGGACAACCAAATCAAAAAGCAGGATTGATAATTTCTATGAGGTTGAAAAAAAGGCCAGTCAGCAGTTGAAGGAACAACAATTGGAATTGCAAAGTAAAATGAGCCGGCTGGGCGGCAAGACAGTGGAACTAAAAAAAGTGAAGAAAAACTTTGGCGACAAAGTAATCATGAAAGGTTTCGATTATACATTCAAGAAGGGAGAAAGGGTAGGAGTGGTGGGTAAAAATGGAACCGGGAAGTCAACCTTTATTAATTTAGTTCAGGGCCTGGAACCTGCTGACAGCGGTAAAATACAGATTGGAGATACTGTCGTATTTGGAAATTATTCCCAAAAGGGTTTGATGGTTAAGGAAGACTTGAGGGTCATTGAATATGTAAAGGGAATCGCTGAAAATTTTCCCCTGGCTAATGGAAGCAGCCTGAATGCGTCTCAATTTCTAAGCCTGTTTTTATTTCCGCCTGAACAACAGTATACCTACCTCAGCAGTCTGAGTGGGGGTGAAAAAAGACGGCTTCATCTGCTTACAGTTTTATTTAGAAACCCCAATTTTCTTTTGCTGGATGAACCGACAAACGACCTGGACCTTCCTACACTTGCCGTCCTTGAAAATTTTCTTTTGGAATTCCAAGGGTGTATAATTATTGTAAGCCATGACCGGTATTTTATGGACAGGCTCGTGGACCATCTTTTTGTATTTGAGGGAGAGGGAGTCATCCGGGATTTTCCAGGCAACTATGCCCTTTATAGGGAATGGTTAAAACAAAATGAGGGGGAGGAGGTGACAGCCAATAAATCAGATCCACCTTCAAAAAACAATCCTGAAATCGGTTCCAGGAAAAAGCTGACTTTCAAGGAACAAAGGGAACTGGACCTGTTGCACAAGGAGATCGCAGCTTTGGAAAATGAAAAAAAACAAATAACCGAGCAATTGATTACGGTGCTTCCGTTCGAGCAGGTACAGCTTTTATCTGCTAGAATAGGTGAAATTGGAAACCTGCTTGATCAAAAAGAACTGCGATGGCTTACATTAAGTGAAGCTGTTTCGTAATTTACCTATTTGTTTTTACAGGGATTGTTTATACATTTACAGCAACAATCCCTCCTTAGGAAAACATAGATTTAAATCCACTCACCCTGAAAACGATGAGTTAACAATTTAAACTTCTGTGTATGAAAAAGATCACTTCCCTATTTCATGATGAAAAAGTTCAGGATACAGTAATCGTTGCAGTTATATTAGCTGTAATCGTTACGTTGTCAGTAGTTTTCATGTAATCAACTGACATGGTTCTAAATACCTGGTGTTTGCACCAGGAATGATTTGCTTGCCGCTATCATAAATGAAACATCCTCCGAAGTCAATCCGGAGGATGTTTTGATTATATTACCAGGCT
>JANLYU010000205.1:0-3033 GCA_031365785.1 Flavisolibacter sp.
CATCATTGAGTGAATCAACTATAAGAACAAGGAAGTAGCAAATCAACCATCCATGCGTAAACAAATTGCAGCAGCGAACTGGAAAATGAATCTCACCTATCAAAATGCAGAAAAGCTTTTGGGTGAAATATTGGAAGAAAATGTGAAACTGGCACCGGCGCAACAGGTCCTTTTTGCGGTGCCCTTCCCTTACCTGATCATGGCTAAAAGCGTAGTGGCGGATGATGAAGGATATGCTATAGCAGCTCAGAACTGTAGTGATAAAATCAATGGTGCCTATACCGGGGAAGTGTCGGCTGAAATGCTGCGTTCAGTGAATATTAAATATTGTTTGGTGGGTCATAGTGAAAGGAGGGAATTATTTTTTGAAAGTAATAAGGTGCTGGCTGAAAAAGTGAACATTTGTTTACAGCAAAAAATAATCCCTGTGTTTTGTTGTGGTGAACCTTTGAGAATCAGAGAAGAAAATATTCAAAACAATTATGTGCAGCAACAGCTGGAAGAATCGATTTTCCATTTGTCGCCGGAACAGATCACGGACGTCATCATTGCCTATGAACCAATTTGGGCCATCGGTACCGGAAAGACAGCGAGTACGGCACAAGCTCAGGAGATGCACAAACACCTGCGTGCTGTGGTGGAAGGAAAATATGGTAAAGTGGTGGCCGAAAATATTTCCATTTTATATGGAGGCAGTGTAAAATCTTCTAATGCCGCCGAACTATTTGGCTCCCCAGATGTGGATGGTGGCCTTGTTGGCGGAGCATCACTGGTAGGAAAAGAATTCATACAAATCATCAAAGCTTTGAAACGATAAGACCTGTTCAGAAATACCATATTGTTGTTTTGCAGAAAAATCAATTGCTGCTTCGCTTCCTAAAGGTCCGTGTTATAGTTAATGGACATACTATTTATCCAATTACTAAAAACAGACCTGTCATTATAAATATGCCTACGAATCCATCCAGGGTGGTAGTTACAGATGGATATCATATTACCCAACCTTTGGAACTTGGATATACTGCCAAACAGCCTATTTTCTTTAAAATTGCCTGTGTTATTGAAGATGATCAATTACTGGTAGGTATGATCATGATGGCACTTATCTATGCCATGGGCTTCACCTCAGGGATGGTATTTCTCCAGTTATTGAGCATGGCACCCGTTGTTTATTTTTTATTTTTATATTATATCAACCGGAAGGAATTTATCAGAATACTTCCTGTATGAATGTCAACTTCCATAAAAAATTCAGTTCATGAGCAGGAAAAAAGTGTTGTGGCTCGTGAGCTGGTATCCCAATGACAAAGACAGGTTTGATGGTGACTTCATACAGCGACATGCCAGGGCAGCCGCAATTTACCACGACGTACATCTAATCTTTGTAACACCTTCAGGCATTGGGCAGCCTGCAGAAGAAAAGCTCCATTATGTAAGGGGGTTAACGGAACAGGTAATTTATTTCAAAAAAAATAAAGGCTTCTTTTTTAAGTTGCAGCATCAGTATAAATGGAAACAATTATTCATCAAAGCCATAGAAAACTATGTTTCTAAAGATGGACTTCCTTCTTGTGTTCATGTGCACATCCCCTGGAAAGCAGGGTTGATTGCCCTTTGGATAAAGAAGCGGTATAACCTGCCCTTCATTCTTTCTGAACACTGGAGTATTTATGATGAAAAAGAAAAGGGATACATCGGGAATTGGCCGGTAATTTTTCAAAAAATGATGAAGCAGGTATACCAGTCAGCCAGCAAACTGGTATCGGTGAGCCGATACCTGGCGGAGCACCTGGAAAAGACTATGGGCAGAAAGATGGATGCGATTATTCCCAATGTGGTGGATACTTCCCTTTTTTATTTAAAAGAAGACAAGTATTCCGTTTTTACATTTATTCATGTGTCCAACATGGCACCTGTAAAAAATGTAAAAGAGATCCTGGAAGCTTTTCAATTGTTGGTCCAGAAGGCAAACCATACACAAGTTCAGTTGCTGATGATCGGAAACCGTAATGATGAATTCCGTCAGATGGCTTCCCAAATGGGTTTTGACCGGAATCAGGTCATTTTTATGGGAGAAATTCCTTATGCTGATGTGGCAGCTTCCATGCGGAAGTCGCATTGCCTGGTTTTATTCAGTTCTTCAGAAACATTTAGTTGTGTTACCGCTGAAGCACTTTGCTGCGGGATCCCGGTAATTACTTCTCAAGTAGGCGCCTTACCTGAACTGGTTGATCATACAAACGGAATACTGGTACAGCCAAAGGAGGTGTGGGCTTTAACTCAGGCTATGATGGCAATCCGTTCAGGTGAGGTTCAGTTTAATACTTCCCAAATAGCTGCCAAAGCCGCATCCAGTTTTGGATATTCCAGAGTTTCAAAGGATTTTCTTGAGCTTTATAATACGATGGGGGTTTCTTCAGATCAATAAGCTAAAAAATGCTACTGATAGAGTAATATTTATGAAACCCCAGACCTGATTGTCCCGGTTGTACCGTATCTTTGCGCCCCTCTCTTATAGAGGTTTTGCCTGAAGAGGCCCCAAAAGAGTCCCCCTGTGGGGAACGCCTCAAGGGTTCACAATAAAGCATTCAGCATGCCTAAGGTTAAAACTAATTCCAGTGCCAAAAAGCGGTTTAAAGTTACCGGCACCGGAAAAATTACGCACCAGAAAGCGTTCAAACGTCACATTCTTACAAAAAAATCAAACAAACGGAAACGTAACATGAGAAAGATGGGAGAGGTTTCCAAAGCAAATCTTGACTTTGTAAAGCGCCTCCTGAGCTTGAAATAAGGTTCCTTAAGCAGTCATGGAAATGACTGTGGTAGCTTAAATTGTAATCATTAAACTCATTTAGTTATGCCACGTTCCGTCAATGCTGTTGCTTCCAAAGCACGCAGAAAAAGAATTTTAAAACAAGCCAAAGGATTTTATGGCAAGCGTAAAAATGTGTATACGGTTGCCAAGAACATTGTAGAGAAAGGTATGACCTATAGCTATGTAGGTCGGAAGTTAAAAAAGCGCGAATACCGGCG
>JANLYU010000217.1:0-3038 GCA_031365785.1 Flavisolibacter sp.
TTGCCAAAAACATTGTAGAAAAAGGGATGACCTATAGTTATGTAGGTCGGAAATTGAAAAAGCGTGAATACCGCCGTTTATGGATTGCCAGGATCAATGCGGCAGTGCGTGAAGAAGGACTTACCTATTCCCAGTTCATTAACCTGCTCTTGGTAAAAGGGATTACCCTGGACCGCAAAGTGCTAGCCGACCTGGCCATGAACAATCCGGAATCATTCAAAGCCATTGTTGCCCAGGTAAAATAAAAATGACAGCGCTTTTCACCACGTGAACAAGTCAATTTCATCTAGCCATCCTGTAAAAAACAGGGTGGCTTTCTTTTTTATAAACCTATATTTTTGCAACAAATAAAAAGGCTTAGTGAACAACCCCTTAAATTCCATGAACAATTCCTATATGGATCTTGTTCAGCAGACTTTTAATTTTCCACAGGAAGGATTTTTAGTAAAAGATGGTTATTTGCGCTTCAATGGTTTGGACCTCCGTATGCTCATTGAAAAATATGGAACGCCACTGAAGCTTTCCTACCTTCCCAAGATCGGTATGCAGATCAACAAGGCCAAGCTCATGTTTGCCAAAGCCTTTAAGAAACACAAATACGAAGGGAAGTACTTTTATTGTTATTGTACAAAAAGTTCCCACTTTTCATTTGTTGTTCAGGAAGCTCTGGAACATGACATTCATCTTGAAACGTCTTATGCATATGATATCGAGATCATTAAAAAATTATATGAAAAAAAACTGATTTCCAAGGAAATCAATATCATCTGCAACGGGTTTAAACAAAAAGGATACACCAGGAGGATTGCGCAGCTGATCAATGGCGGATTCAAAAATGTTTTTCCTATCCTGGACAACCTGGATGAATTGAAAGATTATAAGAAATCGGTAAAGGTCCCTTTCAAATTGGGCATCCGGGTAGCGGCAGAGGAGGAACCCACTTTTCCTTTTTATACTTCAAGACTGGGAATAAGAGCGAAAGACATTCTGGAATTTTATGTCGATAATATTGAAGGATATGAAGACAAGTTCCAATTAAAAATGCTCCATATATTTTTGAACAAGGGTATTAAGGATGATATTTATTACTGGTCGGAATTGAATAAGATCATCAACCTGTACTGTCAACTTAAGAAAATATGCCCTGAACTGGATTCGATTAATATTGGAGGAGGATTTCCCATCAAGCATTCCCTCGGATTTGAATATGATTACCAGTTCATGATCAATGAGATCGTAAGTAATATCAAGTCGGCCTGCAAGCGCAATAAGGTAAAAATGCCTAACATATTCACAGAATTCGGTAGCTATACGGTAGGCGAAAGCATGGCCCATATTTATAGCGTGATTGGTCAAAAAGCCCAGAACGACAGGGAAACCTGGTACATGATTGACTCCTCATTTATCACCACACTTCCGGATACCTGGGGAATTGGAGAAAAGTTTCTGCTGATGCCAATTAATAAGTGGGATCAGGAGTACCAGCGGGTGGTATTAGGTGGCATCACCTGCGACAGCCACGACTATTATGATTCTGAAGAACATATTAATGAAGTGTTTTTGCCAAAACCTAATGGGGATGAGCCCTTATATGTGGGGTTCTTTCATACCGGGGCCTATCAGGACCAGATCAGTGGTTATGGAGGCATTAAGCACTGTTTGATTCCTTCTCCCAAGCATGTGATCGTGGAATACGATAAAAACGGAAAGTTGGTAGACTGGCTCTATGCCAAAGAGCAAACCGCTCAATCCATGCTGAAGATCCTTGGGTATATAAAATAAAATCCCGGCACAAGGCCGGGATACATAAATATTGAAACAACTAATTGCCAAGGACTTTTTTCCTGGCCTCATCCCTGTTCTTCAATAGTTCTTTTTTCTCTTCCTGGGTGGGTTCATCTGCACGGTCATATACTCTTGGGGTATTCCCACGGTTATAATTCCTGCTCCTGTTGTCATACGTTCTTCCATAGGTATCATTATTTCTGTAGATCCGGTTATTATTGGATCCAAAAGAATTTACTTCGTAGTACCTTCCGGAATAAGGATCTCTTTCATAAACAATTGTGCCTCTGTAAGGATCCTCCACGTAGAGGCGGTTAGGCGTGGCAGAGCGCTCATAATATTCATCCTGTGTTCCAGTCATGGTGGTACAACTGACAGCCGTGAACATCAAAATAATAGCAACAAAAGCTGGTATTAAATGGAATCTTTTCATGGTTTATTTTTTATATAATTTTCAATAATTCAGCCAGAAAATGATAAAGAAAACTTATTGCAATTCAATGATCTTCATCTTAACATTACTCACTGTTAACGTCTTTGGACAAGGAGATGAACAGGCGGTTAAACAGGTGATTGACCAACTCTTCAAAGGAATGAAAACAGCTGATACTGCTGTGATCAGGTCAACTTTTTATGAAACGCCAATTCTGCAGACGGTTTTGGTGGACAAAGAAGGGCACACCAGAGTGGTAACAGAACCACTGGACAGTTTTCTATTGGCTGTAAGTACGCCACATACGGAGGTTTATGACGAGCGGGTTGTATTTGATATGGTGAAGGTAGACGGAGACCTGGCCATGGTATGGGCACCTTATCAATTTTATCTGGGAAATATCTTCAGTCATTGCGGGGTGGACACTTTCCAATTAGTGAGGTGGGAGGGAAGATGGAAGATACTCTACCTGGCAGATACTCGCCGTCGTTTGAACTGTCCCTGATCACCTTGTTTTCAGTCTGTATTTTTTATTTACCCGTGGACTGTTGAAATATCGGTTCAACTGATCTTCAGTTAATTCATTGGTGATTTCAATAGGTACTTCAAAAAGTTGGATTTGCACCTGCTTCAATTCCTCTCTCAGTTTACTGGTCTTACTAAGTATTTCCTGGTCTTTATCGCCTACCAGCTGGTTGTCCTGTACCATATAATCAAGCCGCTTGATCGAAGTCCGGATCAGGGCTGCCTGGTTCTGATCAACAGCTTTATTAGGTACAACAGCTTCTTTGATGGGAACCATGGCAAGCCCTATGCTGGG